>JANLPD010000197.1:0-2659 GCA_031367045.1 Frankiales bacterium
TCGCCCGGCTCGAGCGCCAGGCCGACGAGCTCTGCCCGGTACGTCCGCCCACCGTGCTGCCTACAGCAACCCCGAAACCCACCGCCGTACCAAAACCCACCGCCGTACCAAAACCCACCGCCGTACCAAAACCCACCGCCACTCCGGCGATCCCTTCGGCGGCTTCCCCCTGTCCGGCCGGCCCGTGAGCTGCCCATGACAATCGCCCCGACAACCGCTAACTCCAGCGGCGCCTCGTCGTACGCCCCGTCCCGACGTGGGATCGAGCTCGCGCTGATTGCGTTCGCGGTGGGCCTGGCGGTGCTCGCCTACGTGCAGGTCGGGCTGTCGGTCGACGGCAAGGTGCCCTCGAGCACGCTCGGCTACGGCCTCGGGCTGGCCGGGCTGTTCGGGGTGGCCCACCTCGTCGTGCGCCGGGTG
Source organism: Frankiales bacterium (assembly GCA_031367045.1). Classification (GTDB taxonomy): domain Bacteria; phylum Actinomycetota; class Actinomycetes; order Mycobacteriales; family SCTD01; genus JANLPD01. The sequence continues at coordinate 421 of JANLPD010000197.1, forward strand.
GCGCCGTACGCCGACCCACTCATCCTTCCCTGCGTCGCGGCGCTCAACGGGCTCGGGCTGGTGCTCATCCGACGCCTGGATCTCGCGGCGGCCGACAAGGCGCGCCAGGCCGGCCGGGCCCTGCCGCGTGCGGACGCCCCGCTGCAGCTGGTGTGGACGACCATCGGCGTGATCGGATTCATCGGTCTGCTGCTGCTCATCCGCGACCACACCCGGCTGGCCCGCTACACCTACACGAGCGCCGCTGTCGGCCTCGTGATGCTCTTGCTGCCCGCGATCCCAGGCATCGGGGAGACGATCAACGGCGCCCGCCTGTGGGTCCGGGTCGGGCCGATGACCGTGCAGCCGAGCGAAATCGCGAAGGTCTGCCTGATGGTGTTCTTCGCGGGCTACCTGGTGACCAAGCGCGACGTCCTGTCGCTCGCCAGCCGGCGCGTCGCCGGGCTCGACCTGCCACGGGCCCGCGACCTCGGACCCGTGCTCGTCGCCTGGCTGGCCAGCATCGCCGTGCTCGTCCGGGAGACCGACCTGGGCAGCTCGCTGCTGTTCTTCGGGATCTTCGTCGTGATGCTGTACATCGCGACCGAGCGGACCAGCTGGTTGCTCATCGGCGTCGGGCTGTTCGGGGTGGGCTCGTTCGTGGCCTACCACCTGTTCGGCCACGTCCAGCGGCGCGTCGACACTTGGCTGCACCCGTTCAGGGACGCCTCCGACAGCAGTTATCAGCTCGTCCAAGGCCTGTTCGGCTTCGGCACGGGCGGCCTGACCGGGACCGGGCTGGGCGCAGGCGCTCCCCAGACGGTGCCGTTCGCCAAGACCGACTTCATCATGGCCGCGATCGGCGAGGAGCTGGGCCTCGTCGGGGTGATGGCCGTCCTGCTGCTGTTCGGGCTGATCGTCGAGCGCGGGCTGCGCACGGCGCTGTCGTGCCGGGATCTGTTCGGCAAGCTGCTCGCAGCCGGCCTGTCCTTCTCGCTCGCACTGCAGGTGTTCGTGATCGTCGGCGGGGTTATGGGGCTCATCCCGCTCACCGGCGTCACGCTGCCGTGGCTGTCGTACGGCGGCTCCTCCATCGTCGTGAACTGGGTCCTCGTCGCCCTTTTGCTGCGCATCTCCGACGCCGCCCGCCGGCCGGCCCCCGCCCCGATCAGCCCGGAGGTCGCCCGGGTCGCCATCAGCGAGGCCCGCACCACCATCGTGAAGCGAGCATGAACAAGCCCCTGCGCCGGGTCGCGGTGGCCTGCCTGGTGCTGTTCGGGCTGCTGCTGCTGCAGGCCAACTACGTCCAGGTCTACAAGGCGAGCGATTACCGCGACGACCCGCGCAACTCCCGGGTCCTGCTGCGCACCTACGACCGCGAGCGCGGGCCGATCGCTGTCGGCAACGGTAAGGCGCGCCAGGCGCTCGCGACCAGCAAGGCGACGACGGACGCGCTGAAGTACCTCCGGGTCTACGCCGCTGGGCCGACCTACGCGCCGGTGACCGGCTTCTACTCGCTCGTCTACGGCGCCTCGGGCCTGGAGCGCTCCGAGGACCGGGTGCTGTCCGGGGAGGACGACCGTTTGTTTGCCCGGCGCTTTTCCGACGCGATCACCGGCCGCACGCCGCAAGGCGGCAGCATCGTCGTCACGATCAACCCCAAGGCCCAGCAGGCGGCGTACGACGCCCTTGCGGGCAAGCGGGGTGCGGCCGTCGCGATCGACCCTCGTACCGGGGCCGTCCTCGCCCTCGTGAGCCGTCCGTCGTACGACCCGGGCCTGCTCTCCACGCACGACCCCGCGGGAATCCGCAAGGCCTACGACGCGCTGCTGGCCGACCCGGCCAGCCCGATGCTGGACCGCGCGATCAACCAGACCTACCCGCCCGGCTCAACCTTCAAGGTGATCACCGCCGCGGCGGCGCTGTCGAGCGGGAAGTACAGCCCCGGGTCCCGGATCGCCTCCCCGACCGTGCTCGCACTGCCGCAGACCACGACGCCGCTGCGGAACTTCGGTGGCGAGTCCTGCGGGGACGGCAAGACCTCGACGCTCGCCGACGCACTGCGGATCTCCTGCAATACGGCGTTCGCCAGGCTCGGGCTCGACCTCGGGGCGGACGCGGTGCGCAAGCAGGCGGAAGCGTTCGGGTTCGGCCAGGACGACCTGTTCGTCCCGAACCGGATCGCCAGGAGCCGCTACCCCGACCAGCTCACCGAGCCGCAGGTCGCCCAGGCCGCCATCGGCCAGTACGACGTGCGGGC
>JANLPD010000223.1:0-1802 GCA_031367045.1 Frankiales bacterium
GCCGGTTAGAGTGAACTTCCGTGCAGCGGGCCGTCGGAGCCCGCTGAAGAGCACGGGAGCCCCACGTTGGCAAACCGCTTGGCGCACCGATCGAGCCAGCAGACCTGCCACCTGTTCGTCACCGGCGGCGTCGCCTCCTCGCTCGGGAAGGGCCTGACCGCCAGCAGCCTCGGCCGGCTGCTCAAGGCCCGCGGCCTGCGCGTCACCATGCAGAAGCTCGACCCCTACCTCAACGTCGACCCCGGCACGATGAACCCGTTTCAGCACGGCGAGGTCTTCGTCACCGACGACGGTGCCGAGACCGACCTCGACGTCGGACACTACGAGCGGTTCCTCGACGAGAACCTGCACGGCTCGGCCAACGTGACTACCGGCCAGGTCTACAGCGCGGTCATCGCCAAGGAGCGCCGCGGCGAGTACCTCGGCGACACCGTCCAGGTCATCCCGCACATCACCGACGAGATCAAGGGCCGGATCCGTGCGCTGGCCGGGCCCGACGTCGACATCGTGATCACCGAGATCGGTGGCACCGTCGGCGACATCGAGTCGCTGCCCTTCCTCGAGGCGGCCCGTCAGGTGCGCCAGGAGGTCGGTCGGGACCGCTGCTTCTTCCTGCATGTCAGCCTGATCCCCTACCTCGGCCCGAGCGGGGAGCTCAAGACCAAGCCCACCCAGCATTCTGTGCAGTCGCTTAGGGCGATCGGCATCGCGCCGGACGCGATCGTCTGCCGCTCCGACCGGCCGATCAACGAGGGCATCAAGCGCAAGATCGCCAACATGTGTGACGTGGACATCGAAGCCGTGGTGTCTGCTGTCGACGCCCCGTCCATCTACGACATCCCCAAGGTGCTGCACAGCGAGGGCCTCGACGCCTACGTCGTACGCCGGTTGGGCTTGCCGTTCCACGATGTCGACTGGAAGGACTGGGACCGGTTGCTGCAGCGGGTGCACCACCCCGCGACGGAGGTGACGATCGCCCTCGTCGGCAAGTACGTCGACCTGCCCGACGCCTACCTCTCGGTGACCGAGGCCCTGCGCGCGGGCGGCTTTGCCAACGACGCCAAGATCAACATCCGCTGGGTCCCCTCCGACGACTGCGCAACGCCGGAATCGGCTGCCAAGGCGCTGGAGGGCGTCGACGGGGTGCTCGTCCCGGGTGGGTTCGGCGTTCGCGGGATCGAGGGCAAGGTCGGCGCGATCACCTACGCACGCACGTCCGCCATCCCGACGCTGGGACTGTGCCTCGGCCTGCAGTGCATGGTCATCGAGGTCGCGCGCACGCTGGCCGGCATTGAGAAGGCCAACAGCGCCGAGTTCGAGTCATCGTCCCCCGACCCTGTCATCGCGACGATGGCCGACCAGGAGGACGTCGTGGCCGGTGAGCGGGACATGGGCGGGACCATGCGGCTCGGCCTGTGGCCGACGGCGCTGGTGAAGGGCTCGGTGGCCCAGCAGGCCTACGGCGATGAACCGGCCACCGAGCGGCACCGGCACCGCTACGAGGTCAACAACGCCTACCGGCCGGCCCTTGAGGCGGCCGGGCTGGTCTTCTCCGGCACCTCGCCCGACGGCACGCTCGTGGAGATCGCTGAGCTGCCTCGCGAGGTCCACCCGTTCTTCGTCGGGACACAGGCCCACCCGGAGTTCCGGTCCCGCCCCACCCGGGCGCACCCGTTGTTCTCGGCCTTCGTCGCCGCGGCAGCAACCCGGGCGGCCGGTCGGATGCTCCCGCTCTAAGGTCCTGCGGCGCTCTCGCGGGGGGTCACGGGAGGACTCGCGGCGCGCGCGCTGGCCGGGCTGTC
>JANLPD010000227.1:0-2328 GCA_031367045.1 Frankiales bacterium
CGCGCGACCGCCGTGGCCCGGGCGGTGACGACCGCGCGGTCCAGTCCGTCGCGCAGGCCCTGAGCGTCGCCGACCGCAACGCAGATCGACTGCAGGGCACGGGGTTCGGCGTCCTTGACGTCAAAGGTGTACGACGCGAGCAAGGCCCCCTCTACGAAGGCCCTCAGGCCGTCGACCGACAATTCAAGGTCGCGCAGGTCGACCGCGAGGGAGGCGGCGCCCTTGGCCCGCCGGGCCACCGCAGCACCGGCCTTGCGTAGCGCGGCGACGGAGGTGTCGCCGACGCCGAGCAGCAGCACCCGCTCGAGCAGGCCGTCGCCGAGGACGGGCACGGCCACCAGCTCACCGGCCTCCCCCTTGGCCTTCTCCCGCAGGAGCAGACCCGCCACGCCCTCAACGGGAGCCGCAGCGAGCGCGACCACCGTCCCGTCGACGGAGCGGACGGGGACCGCCAGCACCGCAGCTGCCGGCGGCTCCCCGGCGAGGGAGGCGACCGGCAGCGCGGCGGCAGGCAGGGGGTGGGTCGGGCGGCGACGCGGTGGCACGGCCGCTAGCCGACGACGGCCTTGAGGGCGTCTCCGAGCGAGGTCGCCTCCTCGGCGTTGAGCTCGACCACGAGCCGACCACCGCCTTCGAGGGGGACCCGCATCACGATGCCGCGTCCCTCCTTGGTGACCTCGAGCGGACCGTCGCCCGTCCGTGGCTTCATGGCCGCCATGCCGTGCCTCCCAGTCTTGGTGCGGCCCATAGGCCGCCGCCTGCGCACACCGATGTGCGCTGTCCGGTACATCTTCGCGCACAACGGGCTCGGGGGGCGAACCCGGTGTCATCCGGAAGCCACCAAAGGCCGCGCGTCGTGCCATCCTCCGAGGCACCGACGGCCGGTAACGAGGCGAGGAGGCGGTCCGTGGACGCGCGCTCTGCGCTGTTCGACCTGTACGGCGACCACCTGAACGTGCGCGCCGACGCGAGCCGCGGCCGGGCCCCCGTCGCCGCCCTCGTCCGCCTGCTTGCCTCGCTCGGGGTGCAGGCGCCCGCCGTCCGGACGGCCGTCTCCCGCATGGTCCGGCAGGGCTGGCTGACCGCGGTGCGCCTCGACGTCGGACCGGGCTACGCGCTGACGCCCCGCGCCGTACGGCGGCTAGAGGAGGCCGCCGAGCGGATCTACCGCACCTCCCACGCTGAGTGGGACGGCCGCTGGCACCTGCTCGTCGTCACCCCCCCGCCGGCCCGCGCTGTCCGGGAGCGGCTGCACGACCAGCTCGCCTTCCTCGGCTACGGCTCGCTCGGCGGCGGCACCTGGCTCTCGCCCCGGCCGGCCCCTGAGCTGGACACGACCCTGGCAGAGGCGGGCGCCCGCGCCGAGCGCTTCACCGCCGCACACGACGGGGACTCCCACGCGCTCATCGCTCGCGCCTGGGACCTGGACGGCCTCGGCCGCTCCTACGCGCGCTTTCTCGGCGAGGCCCACCTGCTGCTCACCGATTCAGACACCTCATCCGACGAGGGCGCGTTCGCCGCACGCAGCGGGCTGGTCCATGCCTGGCGCAAGTTCTTGTTCGTAGACCCCGGTCTCCCACCCGCCTTGCTCCCGCTGGACTGGCCTGGGGGGAAGGCGGCTGCGTGGTTCGACGCGGAGGCGTCCAGACTGCTCCCCACAGCGCGGGCCTACGTCGATGCCTGCCTCGCCCCGGAAGGCTGATCGCCCCATGTCGGACACCATCCTGCTCGCGACCGCCGGCGCCGTCGCCACCATCACGCTGGATCGGCCGGAGGGGATGAACTCCCTGACCCTGCAGGCCAAGACCGACCTGCTGGAGGCAGTCGCGTCGGTCCGCGTCGACGAAGCCGTCCGGGCCGTCGTCCTCACCGGCTCCGGCCGCGCGTTCTGCGTCGGGCAGGACCTGGTCGAGCACGGCGCCCTGCTGGCGGCCGGCCACGATGCCCCGCTGCGCACCGTCAGCGAGCACTACAACCCGCTGGTCGAGATGCTGGCGACCATGCCGAAGCCGGTCGTCGCAGCCATCAACGGCACCGCTGCCGGGGCCGGCCTCGGCCTGGCTTGTGCCTGCGACTTCCGCATCGGCGCGGCGGGCGTCCGCTACACGACGGCCTTCACCGGCATCGGTCTCACTGCCGACTCCGGGCTGTCATGGTCGCTACCGCGGATTGTCGGGCACGGAAGGGCGACTGCCCTGCTCCTGCTCGCCGAGCCGTTCACCACCGAACAGGCGCTGGAGATGGGTCTGCTCAACGCCGTCGTTGCCGCCGAACAGGTCCTGCCCGCGGCCACCGAGCTCGCGACGAGGCTGGCCGCCGGCCCTACCG
>JANLPD010000229.1:0-3259 GCA_031367045.1 Frankiales bacterium
TGCCCCCACCGATATGGAGGGGGTCTTGTCAAGGGGCAGGCAAGATCGACAGTCCGCCGGCGTCCCGTGCCGCGGCGCAATGGTCCTCGCCTCCATCATCCTCTGGCTTGAGTCCTCTGGAGACACGCTCTAGCTGCCGTACGCGTCCGCAGGATGCTTGACGGTGGACAATGCTCTGGATAAGTTAACTCTATCAAACGATTGTTTGATAGGTCTGTCAATCTGATCGGAATCAGGGGGCACGGTGGCTGGCAACGCGCCGGTGGCGTTGATCACAGGGGGGTCGCGCGGCATCGGCCGCGCAGCCGCGCTGGCGCTCGGGCAGTCCGGGCACACGGTCGTCGTCGGCTACAAGCGCGACATCGATGCTGCCCACGACGTTCAGGCTCGCCTCGGCCAGTTGGGTGCCCAGGCCACCGTGGCACGTATCGATCTCGAGCAGCCGTCCGACATCACTGCGGCACTCCGGGCGATCGGAGAGGACCACGGTCGCCTGGACGTGCTCGTCGCGAACGCGGCAGCCACGGCGCTGAAGCCGATCTTGGCCCTCGGGCCGCATCATCTGGCCAGGACGATGGCGGTGACGATCAACTCGTTCGTCCAATTGGTGCAGGAGGCAGTGCCCCTGATGAAAGGGCGGCCAGGCTCGGTCGTGGCCGTCTCCGGGATAGACACGCAACGGGCGACCAGCAACCACGGCCTGTTGGGTGCCGCCAAGGCCGGGCTCGAGGCTCTCGTACGAAGCCTGGCGGTCGAGTTGGCGCCACTCGACATTGCGGTCAATGCGGTCGCGCCCGGTCCGATCGACACAGACTCGGCCCGGCATTACGCGGGCACCCAATGGGCCGCGCTGGAGCAAGAGTGGATTGAGCGGACGCCCGCCGGCAGGGTGGGCACACCCGATGACATCGGCAAGATCATCGACTTCCTGGCATCGCCAGCGTCCAGATGGCTTCGGGGCCAGGTCCTCGTCGCCGACGGAGGGTTCACGCTCGTGACCGAGCCCGTCGACCGATTCAACACGTCCTGGACACCGGCCCATGGCTCCAGCACCGTGACGTCGTCGTGAACAACTACACAATCTCCGACGTTCTCCGCAAGACCCGCACCAGCCAGCGGGTCAACGAAGGTCGCGTCGCTGTGCACTTCGGTGAGCGCGCGATCACATACGAAGAGCTGGACGAGCGATCGGACCGCCTGGCATCCGGCCTGCTGCGTAAGGGATTCCGCAAGGGTGACCGGGCGGCGGTCATGATGCACAACCGTCCGGAGTGGATCGAGATCTTCTTCGCCCTCGCGAAGCTTGGCGGAGTCCTCGTGCCGGTGAACCACCTGCTGCGAGAACGCGAGGTGGAGCACATCCTCCATGACAGCGGCGCAACTTGGGTTCTCACTGAGGAGCGCTTCTGGCCCATGTTTGGCGACATCCGGACCTCCGACGACGGGAGGTCATACGTCGTGATCGACGCAGAAGCAGCCGACGTCCTCGCATTCGAGGCAGTCTTGAGCAGCGGTCAGCGCGAGGTCCAGGTGGACGTCGACGTCAACGACCTGTTCCTGCTGCAGTACACGTCGGGCACGACGGGACGGCCGAAGGGGGCGATGCACACCCACTCCACCGTGCTCTGGAATGCATTTTACCAGCTACCGGAGTTCGGGGTCACGGCCGACGACGTCTACTTGATCCTGCCGGCGCTCGGCTGGATCGCCGGGTTCCACGACTTCGCCATCGCCACCCTGTGGGCGGGAGGTCAGCTGGTGCTGCACCCCACGGGCACCTTCGAGGCAGAGAGCTTCGCCGACACCGTCGAGCGGCACGGAGTCACCACTGTCCTGCTCGTTCCCACGGTGCTGCGTCGCGTGCTCGCCTACGAAGCCCTCGAGAGGCACGACCTGTCCTCGCTGCGGCTGATCCTCAGCGGTGGTGAGCCGGTACCCGTCTCCGCCATCCACACGCTCCATGAGCGGCTGCCGACGTGCCATCTACAGCAGGCCTACGGGATGAGCGAGTTCCCCACCATGATGCTGTGGCTGTCCGCGCAGGACGCAACGTCGAAGGCAGGCTCGGTAGGCAAGGCCTGCCGGGCCGCCGAAGTGCGTATCGTCAACGAGAGCGGGGCGGACACGGGAGTCGACGAGGTCGGCGAGATCATCTGCCGCTCGCCTGCCTGCACGGTCGGCTACTACCAGGACGAGGAGTCGACGGCCAAGACCCTGGCGGGCGGATGGCTGTACACCGGCGACTTGGCCCGCGTCGACGAGGACGGTTTCGTCTACATCACCGGTAGAGCGAAGGACATGATCCTAACCGGCGGCCTCAACGTGTACCCAGCCGAGATAGAGCAGTTGATCGAGGCACGTACTGAGGTGCAGGAGGCCGCCGTGATCGCCGTCCCCCACGCGGAGTGGGGAGAGATCGGGAAGGCCATCGTGGTGCTCAAGCCCGGACAGGAGCTGGACGAGAACACCCTGCTCTCGGAGTTGAGGACGGAGCTTGCGACCTTCAAGCTGCCGCGCATCGTGGAGTTCACCAGCACGCCGCTTCCCCGCACCATGTCGGGCAAGGTGCAGAAGTTCCTGCTGACCTAGCCTCGACCTTTCGGGACCACCGGTTGGTCGTCGAGGGCACCACCTATCGCCTGCGGGTGGGGGGCCGTGGCCGACCTGCCGGCAGGCTTAGGCCGTGGCAGACCGGGTGGAAGCACCACAACCGGTTCGCCAGGCCGGCATCTGGGATCGGGTGCTGACGTACTTGCAGGCACAGTCGGCCGCCGTTGGCGAGCTGGACTGGACGGTGTCGGTGGACTCGACGGTGGCTCGGTTGCACCAGCGCGGTGCGACCGCCAACAGGTCTCGAGCGGCACGTCGCACACAGGCGTACTCGGCCCGGGCATACCGCGACCAGCTCCGGGCCTGCCAGGTCACCGTGGTGACCCCTGAGCGCTCGGACGAGATCCGTAACCGGCACAACAAGGGGAGCGGCCAGGCCACCCGCTACGACGAGCCCGTCCTGAACTACCGCAGCGGAATGGTCCTCGCCTCCGTCATGCTCTGGCTTGAGCCCTTTGGAGACCATCCCTAGCCTAGGGCGACTTCGCCCGACCTCGCCGCCGCCGCAATACGGGCGAGGGCCAAACGGCTACGGAGCAGATGCCCGGCCGAGCAACTGCCGGGCCACCACGAGCTTGGCGACCTGAGCAGTGCCGTCGCCGATCTCCATGCCCATGATGTCGCGCATCCGCTGGCCGTGCGGGAACTC
>JANLPD010000263.1:0-2269 GCA_031367045.1 Frankiales bacterium
CAGCGGGTGGACGCCGGCACAGCGGCGATGCTCATCAACGTTGGCCCGATTCTGATCGCGCTGTGCGCCGGAGCGCTGCTCGGCGAAGGTTTCCCTCGGTGGCTGCTGATAGGCGCCGGTGTCGCTTTCACCGGAGCAGTGCTCATCGCAACCGCCACCACAGCCACGGCGACGTCCGACGGCTGGGGGGTGCTGCTGTGCCTGCTGGCCGCCCTTGCCTGGGCGATCGGGGTCTTGGCGCAAAAACCCGTACTGCGTCGGTTGCCTGCGCTGCAGGTGACGCAGATGGCGTGCACGGTCGGTGCGCTGACCTGCCTACCGTTTGCTGGCCCATTGCTGCACAACGTCCAAAGGGCCCCGGCCACAGCGCTCACCGGGCTGATCTACCTCGGCCTGGTCCCCACCGCCGTGGCGTTCGGCACCTGGGCGTACGCGTTGTCCCGGATGGACGCGGGCCGACTAGGTGTCACCACCTACCTCGTGCCACCACTGGCCGTCCTCATAGCGTGGCCGGTCCTGGGGGAAACACCTCCACTTCTGGCGCTGCTCGGCGGACTGCTCGCCCTTGTCGGGATCTCCCTCACCCGGCGGCACCCATGAGGGCTCATGAGCAGTCGGGGCACGGGAGAAGCGAAGGCATGGTGCTGAGCGCGGAGTCCCTCGCCGAGTTCGCCGGCCTGCTCGCGGACCGCAGCCGCGCCTCGATGTGCCTTGCCCTGCTCGACGGGCGGGCCTGGACCGCGGGCGAGCTGGCCAGTCACGCCGGCGTGGGGCGTTCGACCGCCAGCGAACACCTCACCATCTTGGTCGGGGCCGGTCTGCTTGCTGAGCAACGGCAAGGCCGCCACCGCTACGTCCGGCTCGCCGGTCCTCAGGTCGCCCAGCTCATCGAGGACCTCGTCACAGCCGTCGGCGAGCCCGACCGACCGACGTCGCTCCGCACGGTCCGGGCCGCCCGCCACCTCGCGGCCGGCCGCACCTGCTACGACCACCTCGCCGGACATCTCGGGGTGATGCTGTTCGACGGCCTGGTCGACGGCGCCCTGATCGCTGTGCACGACGGACTGGTCCTCACCCCAGCCGGGCGGGTGTGGTTCACCGAGGTCGTCGGTGAACCCGCCCTACACCCCGGCGGTTCGCGGCCCCTGCTGCGCATCTGCCTGGACTGGACCGAACGCCGGAACCACCTCGGTGGCGCCCTCGGCGCAGCCCTGTGTCATGAGTTCACCGAACGCGCGTGGATCACCCGCACGCCCGCCCACCGGGCGGTGACCCTCACCCCGGCAGGAACCCAGGCCCTGGCCGACCTGCTAAAGGTGAACATCTCGGCGGGCGCGACCGACTAACCACGTGCTGGCCTGACCCAGCGCGGGTGCCTGGCTGTACGTGCTCGTCTGCGCCGACATGCAGCGGCCAGTCTGACCGCCGCAGCCGCCTGCACCTACCGGCTGTCGGCGCGCGGGCGCGTGCGCCGCTCGGCGGCCTGGCCCACGGTCGCGGCTGCCGCTGCGACGAGGGCCATCGCGACGGCGAGGGCAGGTAGGCCCTGGGAGCCGGTCTGGCTCAGGGCCGCGCCGGTCGTGGACAGCGTGGGGCTCGCAGCAGCCACCTGCGGCGCCTCGACGCCAGCGAGGGGAGGAAGGACGGACGCCAGCAACGGGGTGGCCACCTGCTCCGCGGTCTGGCCCTGTGCCCAGAAGGGGCCCGCCGCGGGTCCGAGCGAGCCTGTAAATGGCATTCCGCCTTGCCCCGCGGCGAACGCCACCGGGCCGAAGAGCGCTGAGCCGCGCGGTCCTGTTGGGGAACCTGCGGGAGGTGCGGCGCGCCGGCCCGGCTGGGTGGCGACCACCGGTCGAGGGGTGGCCGACGGAGCGGGCCCCGCTGCCGGGCCGGGACCGGCCGGCGCTGTGGGAGCCGGTTGGTTGACCGCGCCCAGGACGGGCGCAACCGCGTCGCGGACGGGCGCCGGTACAGCGGAGACGAGCGGTGCGGCAACGGCGGAGGCGACCGGCACGGCGATGGGCGAAGGAGCCGGCGGCAGCGGACTGACCAACGCCAGGGCCGGTCCGGCCAGGACCGCCATCCCGAGCTCAGCCGCGCACAGAGTCGCGAGCCCCATCACCGTCGTACGCATCGCCTGCATGAATCGGTCCTTCCGAAGGTCTGGTTGCGCTGAGCAGTCCATACGTCTTGTGCCCAACGGGTCGATTCTCATGCTAAGTCTGACATATCCTGCCGGATCGGACCAGAACCAGGCATGAACTGGGGG
>JANLPD010000308.1:0-1727 GCA_031367045.1 Frankiales bacterium
CGGTCCTGTGCGACCGCGTCGACGGTGAGCGAGTCGCGGTGGCGCCGAGCGATCCGCGGCAGCTCCCCGAGGACAGGGACACCGAGCCGACGGCTGAGCTCGTCGGACAGCGCGGCCCGGCGGGAGAGGGCGGCTGCCACCTGCGTCGCGAACAGCCCGGCGATGCCGGCGAGCACGAGGCCGCCCAGCAGGACGGCTCCGCGTGGCGGCCCGCTGGGCGCGTCGGGCGTCCGAGCCTCGTCGATGACGACGAGCTGCAAGAAGTCGTTAGCGGGCTGGAGGGTCCGGACGGCAGTGGCCGTGGCGTTGGCCCAGGCAGCCACGGCGCCGCGTTGGCCGCTGGTAGCCGAGATGGTGAGCGACCCGCTCGGGTCGGGGACCGTCGCGATGGTGACGGCGGCGCCGGCGACCGCGGGGTTGCCGCCGAGCGAGTCACGGACCAGATCCTTGGCGCGGCGCGACTCCGCCTGGATCGCGAGTGACGGCATGACGTACTGCAGCGCGTTCAGCAGCGCGATGTTGCTGTTGGGGTCGTTTGCCTTCGCCGGCCGCACGATGAGCAGCGTGCTGGCCGTGTAGCGGTCCGGGGGGAGCAGCGCCGCGAGCGCCGCCAGCCCGAGCACGAGCACGGCGGCAAGCGCCGCGACTACTCGGAAACGCCGTAGGGTGCCGAACAGGTCGCCAAGGGTCACGGCGCGATTCTAGAACCGACGGAGCCGCGATGACCTGACGTTGGCGTGGTTGGCACTGCCGCGGCACGCCCCGGTGCCGCCTCGCTGCCCACGTCGCGGGCTCCCAGCTCGACATCGGAGGCCAGGCTGCGTACCAGGCCGATCAGTAGCCCGAGCAGCACCGCGAGCCGGTATTTCTCGAACAGGGACTCCACTTGCGCCTTGGCCAGCCAGGAAACGACGCCAGCGGTCGTCGCGAGGACCAGGCCTGCCAGGACGGGATCCGACCGCCGGCGTGCGGCCCGGACCCCATCCATGAGGGTGGAGGAGACGGCCGCAGCAAACAGCACCAGCCCGACCAGGCCGGTCCTGAGCAGCAGGTCACCCTCGAGGTTGTGGGTCAAGTCACTGCGCACCAGCCGGGCCGGCGGGCCGGGTTCGAAGTACTGGTAGGTCGCACCGAGCCCGTGCCCGAGGACCGGCCGTTCCGACAGAACGGGGCGCACGGCTCGCCACTGGTTCAGGCGGCCCTCCGCCGACAGCTGCTTGCCACGACCGTTGAGGACCTCGTTGATCGTGCTTGCGAATGGCAGTTGGGCCTTTGGCGCGACCTGTTGGGCAAACAGCAGCGAGGGAGTGGCCACTGCGATGCAGCCCAGTGCGACAAGCAGCACCTCCGCGGTACTGATCGCGACCCAGCGCCGGCCGATGGCGGCGGTCCCACCCAGCAGGACGAGCAAGCCGATGCTGGCAAAGATCAAGGCCGCACGCTGCCCGGCCGGCACCGTTGTCACGAGCAGGGCGCCGGCGCTGAGCAGCAACCCGACCCGACCCGTGCTGCTTGCCAGCGCAAGCCCGAGGGCGAGCAGCCCGAGCGCCGCGAAGATGGTTGCGGCATCGGAGCTGATGTCACCGGCATCAGTCAGCGGCAGAAGTGGCAACGGGGCGGACAGGCGGATCTTCGTGACCGACAGCACCACGAGCACGGCCCCAAAAACCGCATTCACCCGCAGGAAGAGGCTGACCGACGGCTGCGTCCAGCGCGCGGCGGGGACG
>JANLPD010000405.1:0-1606 GCA_031367045.1 Frankiales bacterium
ACCGCAGGGTGGTCCGGGAGTCGCTGTGCCGCATGGCGTACTGCATGTCGCGGAGCGGGACGCCGGAGACCAGGCCGGCGGTGCAGCACGTCCGGCGGAGGCTGTGGAAGCTGATCGGGTGCTCCAGCCCGGTGACGCGGGTCAGTCGGCGCAGCCGGCCGGCGTCGGAGGCGGGGGTCATCCGTGCCCCGGCGCATCGAGCAGGATCGGTCCGGCCTTCCGGTCGCAGGTGGCTTCGTGGACGGCCCGCAGGACCGGCACCGGGAGCGGGATATGGGCTGGCTTGCGGCTCTTGCCGATGATCGTGGGCACGTGCGGGGTTAGCGAAGTGAGCAGCGACTGCCGTCGCGTCAGGCGGTTCGTCCCATTCGCTTGCCAAGTGCTCTGCGACCGCCCGCGCGCTAGCTGTCGCGGCTCCGTAGGGCAGCCAGGTAGCGGCCGGTGACGGCTGCCTGCACTGCGCGTCCGACTGGCCGGCCAAGCTGTGACCACCAGAGCGCCGGCTTCGAGAATGCGGTGATGACGATGAATACCTCACCACCCTCCCGCAACTCGATGACGAACTGCTCTTCGCCTGCCTCGGGGTGCCCCACCAGCGTTCCGTACGCGAAGCCCTGTCGGGCCTCCTCGTCCAGCACTCGAACGACTCGGCAAGGGATGCCCAGCCGGAAGCGGCTCCAGCCGAAGCCCAGAAGGACATTCGTTCCTTCGGCCGCTGAGGGGGTCGATGCCGCCACTGTGAGGCCGGATCTTCGATGGAGATCCCAGGTCAGCAGCTGCGCAGAGGCATTTGCGAACGTCGCCTGGCCATGACCGAGGATCCGCTCTCGTCGGACGTGGTGGTAACCGACTGGCAGGCCACTCGCCATCGCGCCCACCTCTGCGTAGTTCCACTCGGCATCCTCGAGCCGGTCGACGGTCGCCACACCCGAAGGCTATGCGTACGTAAGTCGCGACGATAGCCGGCGTTCTTCGCAGTCCAGGAATGGCGATACCCGTCACGGAGTGGAAGCGCTGACCCGAGTAGAGGTCGAGGATCTTCTCGCCTCCGGAGTGCCGTGAACCATCCAGTTCTGCGGGGACGAGCTGCCGTCAAAGGCTGGCGTCGGGACGGCCAGCTTTCCCGCAGGGATGGTGAACCACATCCCGACCCCCGCTGCGCTCAGGAAGATCCAACGTGGCATTGCGAGCAAGACCTACTTCCACGCGACGCTGCGCGACGTTGCGGGATCACGACCCTCGAGCTGGTGGAAGGCTGACCACGATGGCTCAAGAGCAGATGCTCACCTACCAAGCCGCAAGCGTTACCGTGCCCTGTGGATGCAACGGGACCTGGATTCCGCAAGGTCGTCGACGTGCTGAGGCGTTGGGTCCGGTGGTGGGCAGCCGAGCCGCGATCTGTCCGGCGACATCGGCGCGGGAGAACACCGCCCGGCGCTGCCCGGCGGCCTGCAACGCCGTCAGTACCCGACCCTGCTCAGACCCCACAAGATCCGGGCCGTTCGACCAAGGTTCGGTGGGGACTATGTGGCGCAAGCTTTGTTCGGTCCACCCTGCCTGGGCGGCGTCGGCGGTCCAGGTCGCGTGCAGCGCAGAGGCCTCGGAG
>JANLPD010000443.1:0-6494 GCA_031367045.1 Frankiales bacterium
TGCGCCTTTAGGGACTGGCCACGCTGGCTACAGTCCGGTCATGACCGAGCCGAGCAGTCCCGACGTCCCGCAGGCGCTGTCCGTGCGGCCCGAGGCCCCCGACCGCAACATCTCGCTGGAGCTGGTCCGGGTGACCGAGGCGGCCGCGATGGCTGCCGGTCGCTGGGTCGGGCGCGGGGACAAGAACGGCGGTGACGGCGCGGCGGTCGATGCCATGCGCCAGCTGATCGGCACCGTCGGCATGATCGGCGTGGTCGTCATCGGCGAGGGCGAGAAGGACGAGGCGCCGATGCTGTTCAACGGCGAGCAGGTGGGCAGCGGCGAGGGGCCCGAGTGCGACGTCGCCGTCGACCCCATCGACGGCACCACGCTGATGTCCAAGGGGATGCCTAACGCCATCGCGGTCATGGCGGTCGCCGAGCGCGGGACGATGTACGACCCCTCGGCCGTCTTCTACATGGAAAAGCTCGTGACGGGGCACGAGGCTGCCGGCGTCGTCGACATCAGCGCGCCGGTCGCCCACAACGTCCAGGCCGTCGCGAAGGCGAAGGGGATGGCCGTCCAGGACGTCACCGTCTGCATCCTGGACCGGCCCCGCCACGAAGACCTCGTCCGGGAGGTCCGCGAGGCCGGGGCGCGCATCAAGTTCATCACCGACGGCGACGTGGCCGGTGCCGTCATGGCCGCCACCGAAGGCACCGGCGTGGACCTGCTGCTCGGCATCGGCGGCACCCCTGAGGGCATCATCACGGCCTGCGCCGTGAAGTGCCTCGGCGGCGTCATCCAGAGCAAGCTCTGGCCGCAGAAGAAGAGCGAGTTCATCAACGCCGCGGCCGCCGGCCTCGACCTCGACGCGATCTTGTCGACCAACGACCTGGTACGCAGCGACAACGTCTTCTTCGTCGCGACCGGCATCACCGACGGCGAGCTCGTGCGCGGTGTCCGCTACCGCGGTGGCGGCGCCACGACCGAGTCCCTCGTCATGCGCTCCAAGAGCGGCACCACCCGACGGGTCATCAGCGAGCACCGCCTGTCCAAGCTGCGGGCCTACTCCTCCATCGACTTCGAGCGCGCCCGCTAGCGACCTGGCAATCTCGACCTGGCAATCTCGACCTCGTGCGCATCGCGACCTGGAACGTCAACTCGATCGGCGCCCGGCTGCCCCGGCTGCTCCCCTGGCTCGAACAGACGGCGCCCGACGTGGTCGCCCTGCAGGAGACAAAGTGCACCGACACGGCGTTCCCCTACGCCGACCTCGCGGCCCTGGGCTACCAGGCCGCCCACTCGGGGGACGGCCGGTGGAACGGCGTTGCCGTCCTGTCGCGCATCGGGCTCACCGGCGTCGACCTCGTCCACGAGGGGCATCCGGAGCCGCGGCTCGCCTCGGCGCAGTGCGGCCCGCTGCACGTCACCTCCGTCTACGTCCCGAACGGCCGGTCGCTGGACGACCCGCACTACGCCTACAAGCTCGCCTGGTTGCACAGCCTGCGGCGCAGGCTGGACCGCTTCGACCCAGCGCAGCCGCTCGTGGTGATGGGCGACGTCAACGTGGCCCGCACCGACGGCGACGTCTGGGACATCACGGCTTTCGTCGACTCCACCCACGTGACGCCGACGGAGCGCGCGGCCGTGGACGCCCTCGTCGACTGGGGGCTCGTCGATGTCGTCCCGCGGCCGGGCAAGGGGGACCGGCCCTTCACCTACTGGGACTACCGCGCCGGGATGTTCCACAAGGACCTCGGCATGCGCATCGACTATGTCCTCGCGACGCCAGCAGTGCCGGTCCTGGACGCCTGGGTGGACCGGGAAGCCCGCAAGGGCAAGGGATCCAGCGACCACGCGCCGGTCGTGGTCGAGGTCGACCTCTAAGACGTACGCCGCTGCCGCTGCCCCGTCAGCCGAGCGGCGGAAGGGCCGCCCTGGCCCGTTCCTGCGGGGTGCCGAGCCCCTCGAGGAGCTCGACGACCGACACGCGCAGCTGCGCTACGGCGACGAGCGCGGCGACCGACGTGGCGCGCATCCCCGCCGGGTCGAGGCTGCCCGCGAGGTCGACCAGGAGTCTCGTGGCCTCGCCCCTGTCGTCAAGCGGGTCGTCCCGCAGCAGCGCCACCGGGGCGGCCAGCCGGTCGAGCGCGAGCGGCACCGACGGCGGCAGCTCCTGGCCCATCTCCACGCCCACCACGACCCGGCGGATCAGTACCCGCAGGTTGCGGGACGCCCGGTCGACGCCGGTGACGAGGCGCGTCTGCCGGAGCCAGACATCCCCCCGGTCCGGCCGGAGCGGCGAGAGCCGGCTGATGTCCCGACCGGTGGCCAGCGCCTCGGACCAGGTGTGCAGGACCGGCTCGAGGGCCCGGCCCCGGGCAAGGGCTTCGGCCACCCGGCCGCCGTCCATGACCCGCGCCGCGCCGGCCACCTCCTTCAGCACCTCCGACAGCTCGCCGAAGTACTGGCTTGCGCTCCGCTGGGCGGCCCGCCAGGGATCGGCCGGTAGAAGAGCCGCCACGGCCAGCGCCATCGCGCCACCGACCATCGCGTCCTCCCAACGAGCGACGCCGCTGCCCGGGATCCTGGGCAGGGCGATGACGAACACCGCCTGGAGACCGGCCTGCGCGGAGACCAGCGGACCCCCGTCGAGGGCTAGGCCGAGCATCAGCGCGATGCCGACGACGAGCGCGATCTGCCAGGCGCCCGTGCCGATCGCACCCACCAGCAGGTCCCCGACGGCAACGCCCACGGTCACTCCGACGGCGAGCTCGGCAACCCGCCGCAGCCGCTGGGCGGCCCGCACCCCGAGGCAGACAACCGCTGCCACACAGGCGAAGAAGGGACGCGGATGGTCGAGCAGCACGGTCGCCACCTGCCAGGCGACACCCGCAGCGATCGCACACTGCCCGACCGACCAGGCGCCGGAGCGCACCCTGCCAACGGCCTTGCCCGCGGCCTCGCGAGGGTTGCTCACGGGCGCCACACTAGGGACCGGCCCGCAGCCCATGAGCAGTCGAACGGGCCGGGACACCGCCCCGTCACCGGCGTACGCCCGCGGCTTCTAAAGTTGGGTCATGCCGGAGTTCGAGTACGAGGACCTGCTTCCGCTCGGCGACGACGAGACGCCCTACCGCCTGCTGACGAGCGAGGGCGTCCGCGTCGACGACAGCGGGTTCCTGCACGTCTCCGCGGAGGCGCTGCGACTGCTCACCGACACGGCGATGCACGACATCGCGCACTATCTGCGGCCGGCCCACCTCGCGCAGCTGCGGCGCATCCTGGACGACCCCGAGGCCTCGCCCAACGACAAGTTCGTCGCGCTCGACCTGCTGAAGAACGCTGCCATCTCCGCCGGCGGCGTGCTGCCGATGTGCCAGGACACGGGCACTGCCATCGTCATGGGCAAGAAGGGCGAGCGCGTCCTGACCGGCGGCGGCGACGAGTCGGCCATCAGCCGCGGGGTCTACGACGCCTACACGCGGCTCAACCTGCGCTACTCGCAGATGGCGCCGCTGACGATGTGGGACGAGGTGAACACCGGGTCCAACCTGCCGGCCCAGATCGAGCTGTACGCCGACACCCACGACCCCCTCTCGTACCGCTTCCTGTTCATGGCCAAGGGTGGCGGCTCGGCCAACAAGTCCTACCTCTACCAGGAGACGAAGGCCGTCCTCAACGAGACGGCGATGCTGCGGTTCCTGGAGGACAAGATCCGCTCGCTCGGGACCGCCGCATGCCCGCCGTACCACCTCGCGATCGTCGTCGGCGGCACCTCAGCAGAGCTCGCCCTGAAGACCGCGAAATACGCGTCGGCGAAGTACCTCGACGGGTTGCCGACCACGGGCTCGACGACCGGCCACGGGTTCCGCGACCGCGAGCTGGAGCAGCGGGTGCAGCAGCTGACCCAGACGATCGGCATCGGGGCGCAGTTCGGCGGCAAGTACTTCTGTCACGACGTCCGCGTCGTGCGGCTGCCCCGTCACGGCGCCTCCCTGCCCATCGCCATCGCCGTCTCCTGCTCGGCCGACCGCCAGGCCCGGGCCCGCATCGACGCCGGCGGCGTCTGGCTCGAGCAGCTCGAGACCGAGCCGGCCCACTTCCTTCCGGAGGTCGACGCCGACGCGCTCGGTGGTGACGTCGTGCGGATCGACCTCAACCGGCCGATGGCCGACGTGCTCGCCGAGCTGACCCAGCACCCCGTGCGGACGCGCCTCTCGCTGACCGGCCCGCTTGTCGTCGCCCGTGACCTCGCCCACGCCAAGATCAAGGACCTGCTGGACAGCGGCGCCCCGATGCCCGGCTACCTCAAGGACATGGCCGTCTACTACGCCGGTCCGGCCAAGACACCGATCGGCATGGCGTCGGGATCCTTCGGGCCGACGACGGCTGGGCGGATGGACTCCTACGTCGAGCAGTTCCAGGCCGCGGGGGGGTCCCTGGTGATGCTAGCCAAGGGCAACCGGTCGGTGCAGGTGACCGACGCCTGCGCCAAGCACGGCGGCTTCTACCTCGGCTCCATCGGCGGTCCGGCGGCTCGGCTCGCCCAGGACTGCATCACCAAGGTCGAGGTGCTCGAGTACCCCGAATTGGGCATGGAGGCAGTCTGGCGAATCGAGGTGCGGGACTTCCCAGCCTTCATCGTCGTGGACGACAAGGGAGGCGACTTCTTCGCCGGCCCCGCTGAGGCCGACGCCGGCCCGACCCCGGTGTCCATCGGACCGCGCCCCCCCGCCTGACCCCTTCCGCTCTTCCCCCTTCCCGCTTGCGTCCGCCGAAGGGGACACACCCAGGCGAGCCGCGAGCGGACGTCCCTGTCAGGCCGCATCGTCGCGGCGCCATCCACGCGAGGCGAAGAGCTCCTCCAGCGCATCCAAGACGCGCTCGCGGTCAAGCGTGTAGGCCACCATGGCCAGCCGGACGACAGTTCGGCCCTGGGTCGCCGAGCTGATGTCGCGCACGAGGTCGCTGAGGCGCTGCTCGGGCTCATCGTGCCCTGCGCCATCGATCTCCATAGTCACCCCGTACTCCTCGAAGTCGCAGTCCAGGTATTCCGTACCAGACGGCCGCCTGCGCAGAACCTGTCGGGCCGGCTCCGGCAAGCCGCGACCCCGCATGTCCTTCGCGACGTCGAGCTCCCCCAGCGAGCGGATTCCGGCGCCGAGCTCGCGCAGCAGTCGGCGGCGAGCATGTCTACGGACCGCTCCGACCACCGTGGCAACCGCGTCGACCGGCGCAAGCTGCCGTTGGACCACCAGGAGCACGAAGAAGCGAGCCTGCCTGTCAGTACCGGCCCACAGCGCCGCATGGACGGCGGCGACAGCAGGTCGCGTACGCCGAAGCCCGTTTGTCAGGACGTCGGCCTCGCGATAGCGCCGGCTCTCGTGGACAACCACCCCCGGCGGACGCTGCGGCGTGGATCCTTTGCGCACGATGACGTGCACCTCGCTGTCGCTCAGAGCGTCCACGCCGGCGTGCTGCAGCGAGGACACACCGTCCAGCGCCGCGCCGGCACCGACCTCCAGGACAGCCACCCACCGGGTCGCAGCGGCAGACAGCGGCCCATTGTGGAGGCAGACGGTCTGCCGACCGGTTCGGCCCCAGCGTTGGGCTTTCAGCTCGACCCGGACGACCCAGCGCGGCACACCCAGGCCGGCCAGCTGACGACGGCTCAAGACGCCCTCCTGTTCGCTCGCGAGCCCGCGCATCGCTAGCAGCGCCTCCTGCCTACCGAGGATCCGGCCCTCGCGTTGCTGCTCCTGGTCATGAGTCACACCGCCAGGTTGCGCGGGGAGTGCCCGCCGGTCGAGGCCCTGGACCGATCCTGTGGACGACACCCCCTCAGGGGTACGACGGAACCGCGCGCACCCCAGTCGGGACGTCCGCCGAAGGGGACACGGCCACGCCCGGTGCGAGCGGACGCAGCAGGGGAGGGCAGGGAGGGCAGGGAGGGGGGAGGATCAAGGACATGGTCGAGCAGGAGTGGCGGATCGAACACGACAGCATGGGCGACGTTCGGGTCCCCGCTGAAGCGAAATGGCGGGCCCAGACGCAGCGCGCCGTGCTCAACTTTCCGATCAGCGGCGCCCGCCTGGAGCCCACACTGGTCGCCGCCCTCGCGCGGGTCAAGGGGGCAGCGGCAGCGGTCAACTCCCGGCTCGGCGTGCTCGAGCAGCCGATGGCCGACGCGATCATCGCCGCAGCAGCCGACATCGTCGCTGGCGAGCACGCCGGCGCGTTTCCCGTCGACATCTTCCAGACCGGTAGCGGGACCAGCAGCAACATGAACGCCAACGAGGTCCTCGCGACCCTAGCCACCGAGCGGCTCGGCAGCGACGTACATCCCAACGACCATGTCAACGCCAGCCAGTCGAGCAACGACGTCTTTCCCACCGCGATCCACCTCGCAGCGGCCACCGCGATCGTCAGCGACCTCGTCCCGGCGCTCGAGCACCTCGCGACGGCGTTGGAACGCAAGGCGGTCGAGTTCGCCGAGGTCGTGAAGGCCG
>JANLPD010000450.1:0-1549 GCA_031367045.1 Frankiales bacterium
CCGGGGAGAGGCTGGCGCCGCTTTGGGCGCAGCACGGTCTCACCATCCCACCGCACGCCGGCTGTTTCATCTCGGCCTACCTCGACATCTGCCCGCCGGAGGTGCAGTCCGTGCCCCTGGGACACCTCGCCAGGGTGCAGCCGCTGCGCCCGGTGCCCTACACGGGCGAGGAGTCCGGTGCGCTGCCCGCCTGTATCGAGGACGGCGGACCGCCGCTCGTCTACCTCACTCTCGGGACGGTGCAGAACCGCTCGCCGGTCCTGCGCGCTGCGGTGCAGGCCCTCGCCGACCTGCCGATCCGGGTCCTGGTGACCGTGGGTCCCGACGGCGACGCGGACGCCCTCGGCAGCCAGCCTCCGCACGTGACCGTCGAGCGCTGGGTGCCTCAGACACAGGCCCTGCCGCACTGCGCGGTGGTCGTCTCGCACGCCGGCTCTGGGACTTTCCTGGGAACCCTTGCGCAGGGGCTGCCTCAGTTGTGCCTGCCGCAGGCCGCCGACCAGTTTCGCAATGCGCAGGGAGGTTTGCGCAGCGGTGCCGCCCTGGCGCTCAACCCCCCGGACGCCACCGCCTCGGCCATCGCCGAGGCGGTGCGCAGGCTGCTGGACGAGGAGAGCTTCCGTTCGGCGGCCGGCCGGGTGGCCGAGGTGATCCGCCAGATGCCGTCGCCGGCCGAGGTGGTCGCTGTCCTGGAGCGGATCGCAGGGTCAGACGCCCGCGATGCGGCGCTGCGGCCGTAGGTAGACCGCCCAGGTGAGCATCACACAGGCGGCGTAGAAGCCGAGGAACGCCAGGTAGGCGGCTTCGCCGGAGCCCGTGCCGAGGAAGGACTGGCGGAACGCGACGTTGACCAGCACGCCACCGAATGCGCCGATCGCCCCTGCCACCCCGATGAGCGCACCGGACAGGCGTCGCGCCTCGTTGTCGGTGCTGCCTCCCGTCAGGGCCTTCGCCCGGAAGATCGCCGGGATCATCTTGTAGGTCGAGCCGTTCCCGATCCCGGAGAAGACGAACAGCGACGTGAAGCCGAAGAGGAACAGCGGCAGCGAGTGCTGGTGCGACGCGAGCAGCACCACGGCCGCGCCTGCGGCCATCGCGATGAAGTTCACGAAAGTCACCAGCGCACCGCCGAAGTGGTCGGCCAGCCAGCCTCCGACCGGGCGGACGAGAGAGCCGAGCAGCGGCCCCAGAAAGGTCAGGTAGGCCGCGTCCAGCGGCGTCGGGAAGTCACTCTTGAACTGCACCTGAAGAACCTGGCCGAAGGCGAATCCGAAACCGATGAACGAGCCGAACGTGCCGATGTAGAGGAACGACATCGCCCAGGTGTGCGGCTGCCGGAGCACGTCACGCACGGCCCGCTTGTCGTTTCGCGCGGTGCTGAGGTTGTCCATCCGCGCCCAGGCGAGCAAGGTGGCGAGGAGCACGAGTGGGACGTACGCCGCGACGAGCACTCGCGGGTGGTCCTTGCCGGCGGTCGCGAGCACGAGCAGTGCGGCCAGCTGGACGGCGGCGACGCCGAGGTTGCCGCCGCCGGCGTTCAGACCGAGCG
>JANLPD010000479.1:0-2661 GCA_031367045.1 Frankiales bacterium
TCACGACGTCGGCGCCGTAGGCCCGAAGCACCGCGATCTTCTCGGCACTCATCTTGTCCGGCATGACGAAGACACACTTGTAGCCGCGTTTGTTGGCTACAATCGCTAGACCCACGCCGGTGTTGCCGCTGGTGGGCTCAACGATCGTCCCGCCGGGCTTGATGAGCCCGCGTGCCTCTGCGTCCTGGACCATGGCGAGCGCGATGCGGTCTTTCACTGATCCGCCCGGGTTGAAGTACTCGACCTTGGCGATCACCTGGGGGCGCAGCCCCGCGGCTATGGCGCCGAGGCGGACCAGCGGGGTATTGCCCACGAGGTCGATGAGGGAGTCGCTGACCTGCACAGGAACGGCCTTCCGGACTGAGTTCGGGTCCCCAGACTACGGTGAGAGTGCCGGGCTACCGGCGGGTAACGAAGGGAGCGAGGATGGCATGCGTCGAGTTGGCGACCGGGGTGTGGCGCATCCCGACCACGCCGTACGACCTCGTGAACTCGTTCTTGTTCCAGGACGCAGACGGGTCGCTGACCCTCGTTGACGCCGGCCTCAGGACCGCCCCGAAGAGGCTGCTGGCCGCCCTCCAGGGTCTGGGCAAGAAGCCCGGCGACGTGACCAGGATCTTGCTGACGCACGCCCATCTCGACCACGCCGGCGGTTTGAACGGCGTACAACAGGCGACCGGGGCCAGAATCCTGAGTCATGACCGCGACGCGAGCTACCTGCGCGAGGGCCGTCCCCCGATGCCCGATCCGTCCACCCTCGGCGGACGCTTGTTCAGGCGACTGCCCGGCCGCGGCTTCCGCAAGGTCGACGTCGACGAGACGTTCGCAGACGGGGCCGTTCTCCCGGTCGGCGGAGGGCTGACGGTGGTCCACACACCAGGGCACAGCCCCGGCCACTGCTCGTTCCTGCACGCCGGTAGCGGGGTGCTGATCACCGGTGACGCGGTCTTCAACGTGCGCGGCCTTCGCTATGCCCCCTCCGCCTTCTGCACCGACGTCCGGCAGTCACGCGAGAGCGCCGCGCGGCTCGGTGAGCTCGACTACAGCGTCGCGGCTTTCACGCACGGCCGGCACGTGTCCACGGGGGCCCGCGAGGCGGTGCGGGCCTTCCTGGCCGGAAGGCCCTCGTGAAGGCGCCGCGGCTGCGAGCCGCCCGGCCTGGTCGACGGGCCAAGTACGTCGTGGTCAAGGCGGCGTACGGCGGCGGCGTCGTGGGCACGCTCGGCGCGGCCGGCTGGGGGCTGCTCGTCGCGGAGTCCAAACTGGCCCGCCGAACGATCGGCGAGCCGACCCAGAGCCCGCTTGTCCCGGACGGCCGCTATGGCAAGGGTCGGGGCGCGCCGCTGCGCTTCGCGCTCCTCGGGGACTCCAGCGCTGCCGGGCTCGGCGTCGCCGAGCCGTTCGAGACTACCGGCGCGCAGCTTGCCGGCGGCCTGGCGCGCGAGCTCGCGCGGCCGGTGGACCTCACCGTCGTCGCGGCCGTCGGCGGACGCAGCGCCGACCTCGACGCCCAGGCCGGAGCGGTGCTGAGCGGCCCGCTCGACCTCGTGATCATCATGGTCGGCACCAACGACGTGACCCATCGGGTGCCGGTCAGCAGCGCCTCGCGCGACCTCGGCCGAGTCGTGCGCACCCTGCGCGAGGCCGGCGCCGCTGTCGTCGTCGGCACGTGCCCCGACCTTGGAACCGTTCAGCCGTTGCTCCAACCGCTCAAGAGCATCGCGTCGGTGCTCGGCCGCCGGCTGGCCGCTGCGCAGACCGTCGCCGTCGTCGAGGCTGGCGGCGTGGCCGTGACGCTCGGCGACCTGCTCAGCCCCGAGTTCGCCCTGCACCCGAACCTGTGGGGCCCGGACCGCTTCCACCCCAGTGCTGCCGGCTACGCCCGGGTCGCCGAGACGCTCCTGCCGAGCTGCCTCGAAGCGCTGGGTCACCCGGTCGCCGGCAGCGAACCCGTGCGCGACAGCGTCCAGGACGTCGAGGTCGCGGCCCTCGTCGCGGCCCGCACACCCGGACTCGAGGTCGAGACCGTGCACGGCGGCGAGGGGGCCGCCTCGGCCGGTCCCGGCCGCCTCGCCCGGCTGCGCCGGCGCCGGCCGCTGGTGGGCCGGGCGGCCCCTGAGCAGAGGTCCGAGCCGGCGTCGAACGGGCCCGTGCGTCCAGACCGTCCCGACCAGCCCGGCCAGCCCGGCCAGCCCGGCCAGCCCGACCAGCCCGACCGGGCCAGCCGCTAGAACGCCGTTCTGCCCGCGCGTACCCTCGAGCGACCAGGCCTGACTCACCGAGGAGCCGCACCATGCCCGAAGCAGTGATCGTCTCGACCGCCCGGTCCCCCATCGGCAGGGCGTTCAAGGGCAGCCTCACCCAACTGCGCCCCGACGACCTTGCCGCCACCATCATCGCGGCAGCGCTGGCCAAGGTGCCGGCGCTGCGCGTGGAGGATATCGACGACCTCATCCTCGGCTGCGGCCTGCCCGGCGGGGAGCAGGGCTACAACCTGGGCCGCATCGTCGCGGTGCGCATGGGCTACGACTCGCTGCCCGGCACCACCATCACCCGCTATTGCTCGTCGTCGCTGCAGAGCACCCGGATGGCCTTTCACGCCATCAAGGCAGGTGAGGGCGACGCCTACATCTCGGCCGGCGTGGAGATGGTCAGCCGCTT
>JANLPD010000598.1:0-4115 GCA_031367045.1 Frankiales bacterium
GACCCCCGGCATGCAGATCGCGGTCGGCGGTTGCCTCGCCCAGAAGGACCAGGGCCTGATCCTGGCGAAGGCGCCCTACGTCGATGTCGTCTTCGGCACCCACAACGTCGGCTCCCTGCCGGTCCTGCTCGAGCGGGCGCGTATCGAAGAGCAGGCCCAGGTCGAGCTGCTCGAGTCGCTCGAGGTCTTCCCCTCGACCCTGCCGGCCCGGCGCGAGTCGACGTACTCCGCCTGGGTCTCGATCTCGGTCGGCTGCGACAACACCTGCACCTTCTGCATCGTGCCGTCGCTGCGCGGCAGGGAGGAGGACCGCCGGCCGGCCGACGTGCTCCGCGAGGTCGAGGTCCTCGTGGCCCAAGGCGTGCTGGAGGTGACGCTGCTCGGGCAGAACGTCAACTCCTACGGCCGTTCCTTCGGCGACCGGCTCGCGTTCGGCAAGCTCCTGCGGGCGGTCGGTGCTACCGGCGTCGAGCGGATCCGCTTCACCAGCCCCCATCCGCGCGACTTCACCGATGACGTGATCGAGGCGATGGCGTCGACGCCGGCCGTCTGCGAGTCACTGCACATGCCGTTGCAGTCGGGTTCCGACACGGTGCTGAAAGCGATGCGCCGGTCCTACCGGGCGGAACGGTTCCTCGGGATCATCGACCGCGTGCGGGCCGCGATCCCCGACGCTGCGATCACCACCGACGTCATCGTCGGCTTCCCGGGCGAGACCGACGCGGACTTCGAGGACACCCTGCGGGTGGTCCAGGCCGCGCGCTTCGCCGGCGCCTTCACCTTTCAGTACTCCCCGCGCCCCGGCACCCCTGCTGCGACCTACGCCGACCAGGTCCCGCCCGAGGTGGTCGCCGAGCGTTATGAACGCCTCGCCGCGCTCCAGGACCGCATGACGTACGACGGGATGCGTGCGCAGGTCGGCCGCACTGTCGAGGTGCTGCTGTCGAAGGGCGAGGGCCGAAAAGACGGCCCGGCGCAGATGACCGGCCGGGTGCGCGACAACCGGCTCGTCCACCTCCCGCGCGATCCGGGCTGCCGGCCGGGCGACCTCGTCGAGGTGGTCGTCTCGGGCGCCGCGCCGCACTACCTGCGGGCCGACGGACCGCTCCTGTCGCACCGGCGGACCCCGGCGGGGGACGCATCGGAGGCGGGCCGGGCCCTGGTCACCCCGGGCGTGCTGCTCGGGATGCCCACGCTCGGCCGCCCTGCTGGCTGACACCAGGCCACCGGGGTCATTGGTGCATAACGGTCATCAGGTGCAACACTGGGCCGGCTCCGCTGTAGAGCGGGGCAGACCTACCCAGAGGAGATTGCCTCGTGCGCCTGTCCCGCCCAGCCTCGCCAGCCTTACTGATCGCAGCCGGCTTCACGATCGCCACCGTCGGCCTGCTGTCCGGTTCCGGAGCCTCCGCGGCCACCGGGACGCCGACGTTCGCTCAGCTCGTCGCCCCCTCCTCGCTCCCCAACGCCGGCAACGCCGGCGAGCCGAGCCTGGGCGTCAACGCCTCGAGCGGAGCGCTTATGTACCAGTCGTACACGAGCACCTACAAGGTGGTGCCCAACGCCGCGACCGGCACTGCGACGTGGGGCAACGTCACGCCGCCCGCGAGCGTGTTCAACCTCGACCCCATCCTGTCGACCGATCGCACAACCGGGCGGACGTTCGCCGGCGGGCTCGCCGGTGAGTGCAGCGCGCTGAGCTACAGCGACAATGACGGGACGAGCTGGACGCCGATGGGCAACGCCTGCGCCGGAGTCGTGGACCACGAGAGCATCGGATCCGGCGCCTGGAAGGGCGCCCAGCCGCTCGGTGCGACCTACAACCGGGCCGTCTACTACTGCGCCCAGACCGGCAGCGACGCGTGCGCCACGAGCTCGACCGGAGGCCTGACGTTCGGTGCGCCGGTGCTTGTCACTGGCGCATGCAGCAGCCTGCACGGCCATGTGAAGGTCAGCGCTGATGGCACGGCCTACCTGCCCAACGCGCACTGCGGCGGCCGGGCCGGCGGGGCGATCACCACCAACAACGGCGGGGCTTGGTCGTCGTACACGATTCCGGGCTCGAGCGAGCCGACCGACGGTTTTGACCCCTCGGTAGCCACCACGCCGGACAACACGCTCTACGAGTCGTGGGCCGGCGCCAACAACCACCCTTACGTCGCGAAGAGCACCACCCACGGCTCGTCCTGGACCACCCCGGTGGATCTGGGCGCCACGATGAACCCGCCCATCGTGACGAGCACGTTCCAGGCCGCGACCGCTGGTGACAACGGCCGGATCGCCGTCGCCTACCTCGGTAGCACGACCGGTGGCAACGCCTTCGCCCCCGGCTGGCCGGGCGTCTGGGACCTCTACGTCTCCTACAGCTTCGACGGTGGCACGACCTGGTCGACGGTGAAGGCGTCGAGCGACCCGGTTCAGCGCGGCTACATCTGCGCCGGTGGCACGACCTGTGCGGCCGGGCGCAACCTGCTCGACTTCATGGACGCCAACACGACCAAGGACGGCCGGGTCGCGGTGGGCTACGCAGACGGCTGCACCGGCGCGTGCGCTGCGGCGGGTGGCACCGAGGCGCAGTCGACTGACGCCTACGCCACGATCGCCTACCAGAGCGGCGGCAAGAACCTGCTGGCCTCGCAGGACGGGGTAAGCCCGTCGCCGAGTGCGTCAGCTACTGCCGCGCCGAGCGCCCCGGCAAAAAAACCGGCTCCACGGCCCAGCCGGTCCCGGTAGGGGCTCGGTAGAGGCCCCGGCCCGGCGGCGGCGCACTCCGTAGCATCGGGCAGGTGGACGACCTCGCGGCACGGGTCCCGGTGGCATGACGGCACGGGTGGTCGCGGTCGTCGGGCCGACCGCCGCCGGCAAGTCCGACCTTGGAGTGGCGCTAGCCAGGGAGATCGGTGGCGAGGTCGTCAACGCCGACTCCATGGCGCTCTACCGGGGCATGGACGTCGGCACCGCAAAGCTGACCCGGCAGCAGCGCCGCGGCGTCCCGCACCACCTGCTCGACGTCTGGGACGTCCGGACGACGGCCACTGCGGCGGCCTACCAACGGCTGTGCCGGGAGGTGGTCGACGCGCTGCTTGCGCGCGGCACGACACCGGTGCTGGTCGGCGGGAGCGGGCTCTACCTACGCGCGGCGCTCGACGATCTGCAGTTTCCCGGCACCGACCCGGAGCTTCGCGCTCAGCTCGAAGCCGACCTCGACGAACAGGGCGCGCCGGCCCTGCACCGGCGCCTTGCCGGTCTGCATGCCGAGGCGGCCAGCCGCATGGAGCCGACCAACGGGCGACGGGTGGTGCGGGCGCTCGAGGTGGTGCTGATGACCGGGTCCATGCCGGGGGCGATGACTGCCTATGACGCCCACTACGAGACGGTGTACGTCGGTGTCGACCGCCCCGACCTCGCCGACCGCACCGGGCTGCGCGTCGACCGCATGTGGGCCGACGGGCTGGTGGAGGAGGTTCGAGCGCTGCAGGATCGCGGGCTGCGGGAGGGGGTGACCGCGAGCCGCGCGCTGGGCTACGCCCAGGTGCTCAAGCAGCTCGACGGGACCTGGTCCGAGCCGGCGGCGAAAGAGCAGACGAAGGTCGCGACCCGGCGCTTCGTGCGACGCCAGCGGGCGTGGTTCCGGCGCGACCCGCGCATCAACTGGCTTGCCCCCGATGCCGATCTGCTCACCGGGGCGCTCACCCTGGTGAACGCGCGAGCCGGCCGGACCGCTCCTGGCCATGCCTGACCGTTCCTGCCCGGCTGACCGTTGCTGCCCGCCTGACCGTTCCTGCCCGGCGGGGCGCCGATGCACGCAAGTAAGATCTTTTGCGGGCACGCTCGCCGCCGCTGAGCGCTCCTTGCGTGCAAGTGCGCTCCGCACGGCACCGCTTGCGTGCATCTGCAACCGTATCTGCCCGGCGGTCGGCAACCTGGCCGATCGCCTGCCCCGTTGCGCTGCGCCACCTAGGCTTGACGCGTGCACTTCCTCAAGGGTCATGGGACGGAGAACGACTTCGTCGTACTCCCGGACCTTGCGGGTGAGCTCCGGCTCGAGTCGACCCTCGTGCAGCGGCTGTGCGACCGGCGGGCCGGCCTCGGTGCCGACGGTGTGCTCCGGGTGG
>JANLPD010000488.1:0-2941 GCA_031367045.1 Frankiales bacterium
CGGTCCCGGTAGCTACACCGTGCGGGTCGTGCCGTACGCCCCGGCGGGACAGAGCATCACCGCCGACATCTCCCTGCTGAGCGCCCCTGTCGCTCCGCCGGTCTCGAGTGCGCCGGCCTCCGGCTTCGGCAACTTCCCGGCCCCTGAGGGCATCCGGGACGCGCACAACGCCGGTGAGCCCTCGCTCGGCTACGACCGGACGACGGACAAGGCGCTCTACCAGTCGTACCTGTCGACGTACCGCGTCGGCTTCACCGACACCAGCTCCGGCACGACGGCCAGCTACGTCGACCGCAGCGCGGGCGCGGCCAACGGCTGTCCCGTCGGCAGCACCACCAGCCTCGACCCGATCCTGGCAACCGACAAGGCGACGGGGCGGACCATCGAGTCGCAGCTGCTCGACGTGCGCGGTGCGGGAAGCCTGTCCTGCGTGACCGCCAACGACGGCGACACCTGGTCCACCAGCCAGGGCGGCGGCTTCAACAGCGGCGTCGACCACCAGACCCTGGGCTGGGGCCCGTACGCGCCGGGTGGCGTGGCTGCGCTGCGCACCTTCCCGAGCGAGCTTTATTACTGCTCGCAGGACATCGCGGACGCCTCCTGCTCCACGAGCACCGACGGCGGGACGACCTTCGGGCCGGCGGTGCCGTTGTACAACCTGACGCGGTGCGGGGGCCTGCACGGCCACGTCAAGGTCGCCCCGGACGGTACGGCCTACGTGCCGAACAAGTCTTGCGACGGTCACCCCGCCGTCGTCGTGTCGGCCGACAACGGCCAGTCCTGGGCCATCCGTCCGGTGCCGGGCGGTAGCCCCGGCGAGAGCGACCCGTCGGTCGGCGTCGCCGACGACGGCACGGTCTACCTCGGCTGGAATGGTGCCGACAACCACGCCTACACCAGCGTTTCGCACGACCGCGGCCTGACCTGGACCACGCCGTACGACGTGGGTGCGCAGCTCGGCATTCAGAACGTCGCCTTCCCGGCCGCCGTCGCCGGTGATCCGCAGCGCGGAGCGGTGGCCTTCCTCGGCACCACTACGGCCGGCAACTCCCAGGAGACCGACGTCTTCAAGGGCGTGTGGCAGCTCTACGTCGCCTCCACGTACGACGGCGGCGCGACCTGGAAGACCTCGAACGCGACCGGCACCGACCCGGTCCAGCGCGGCTCGATCTGCACCGGTGGGACCACCTGCGGCAACGACCGCAACCTGCTGGACTTCATGGACGCCACGGTGGACCCGGCCGGGCGGGTCCTGGTCGGCTACGCCGACGGCTGCACGGCCGCGTGCGTCACCACCACGTCTCCGACCAGCACGACGACGGGCTACCGCGATGCGCTGGCGACCATTGCCCGGCAGAGCAGCGGCCTGCGCATGTACGCGGCCAACGACCCCAAGCCGAACCTGACCGTCGGCGGCATCGCAGTCAGCCGTGACAGCAAGGGCATCGAGCACGTCAGTGCGCTGGTCAGCAACACCGGCGAGGCGGCGGCCAGCGGCGTCGTGACGCGCTTCCTCGACGGCACCACCCTGATCGGTAACAGCCCGGCCATCACCCTGGCCGCCGGAGTCTCCCAGCGCGTCGACCTCGTCTGGAAGTCGGCCAAGAAGGGCACCCACACCGTCACTGCCGTGGTGGACCCGTCAAATACCGTCGCCGAGTCCCGCGAGGACGACAACAAGAGCCAGGCCGTCGTCACCGTCGCTTGATCCGGCACCACCGGCATCAGGCCGTGGTGCCGGCAAGCCCAAGGAAGACGACCATGGCACGGGTGAGCGCGACCATGTCCTGGTCCGCCAGCCGACCAACGCGCTGGCCGAGCTTGGATCGCGGCACGGTGGTGAGTTTGTCGACCATGAGTCGGCTCGGTTCGCGGAGGCCGTTCAGGTCATCCGGCTGGATCGGGATTCGGATCAAGGGCGCCTCGGTCGCATCTGTGGTGAAGGCGCACAGCGTGACCGAGTAGGTGGCGTCGAATCGATCATCTTGGATGATGACGACGGGGAGAGCCTTCCCGGCATATCCGCTGCCGGCTGCTGCGGTCCAGATCTCTCCGCGCCTCAATCGTCGTCCTGGCTGAGGGTGTCGATGAAGGCTTGGTCCTCGGCGGCATGGGCACTGGCCGCGACCGCTTCGGACTGGCGGTGTGCCGCCTCGGCGAAGCCCGCGGCCCGCACGTCGGGAACCCAAATCTGGATCGGCCGAAGCCCTTGGGCTCGGAGTCGCTCCCGGTGGGCTCGCACCCGCTCCCGGACTGATGGTCGATGCGGGTCTGCCATACCATCAGGTTACATGTAACAATCGTGATGGCAAAGCACAGGTGCCAGTCGTGTGGACAAGTCCCTCAACGGCGCTGAGAACAGCCGTTCCATAACCCGGCTTGCGTCCGCCCGAGTCGCTCCTGGACGTGTCCCCTCGGGCGGACGTTACGGCGCGGTAGGGAGAAGGGTGCCGCTTGGGTCCGCTCCAGTGGCGCTGGGGCTGTGTCCACCTAGGCGGACGTAACTGCGGCGACGTCGAGGACCCTCAAGGGTCGATGAGAAGCGCCGCTACCCGACCAGATCAACCGCCTGTACAACGAGCACCTCACCAGTACGGGACCAGGTGTCGCATAGGGTGGGACGGCGCGCAACGCTGAATTTCCTCGGTACGCGCAGCGCCCGCCCCGGTGACTGCTGATGGTCGCCTAAACCGGTAGCACGCCGACGCCGGGATCGCGCTGAAGGAGCCGGGGCAGGTCGACGGGGTCGCTTGTGGCGACCAGCACCGGTCGCGGCTGCCGGCGAGCCACCGCGGCAACGAGCGCGTCGATCGTGTGCCCTCCCATGCGGGTGGCATCCATCAACTCCGCCGCGTCACGGTAGTCCTGCGCCAGGACGGGGCAGGCCCCTCGCTCCCCCGCCCTCGGGGTCGTTTTCTGCCCACTCAGCCGGACGGCGACG
>JANLPD010000605.1:0-1820 GCA_031367045.1 Frankiales bacterium
CCGCGACGACGGTCCGGCTCTTGTCCTGGGGGCTGCCCTGGGCGCCGACAGCCGCGACAAGATTGTGATCGACGCCTCCTGCTCGGACCTCGTCGGCTTCGGCGACTGGGCCGAGCAGCTCATCGCCGAGTCCACCGGCAAGCTCAGCAAGGGGCTACTTCCGGTCGTGTCGGCCGCGAGGCCCCCGAGATCGGCTGGGCGGCCGCCGACATCCACCTCGTGCGGGTCGGGGCCGGGGCAGCCGAGCTGGGGACCGGCGTCACCGGCAGCCTCGGTGAGCAGTTCCTTGCCTGGGAGGCGGCCGTCGCGGTCGCGGGCCGGGTGCTCGGCATCAACCCGTTCGACCAGCCCGACGTGGAGAGCGCCAAGAAGGCCTCCCGCGGCCTGCTGGACGCCCAGCCCACGCCGGCCCAGCCGCTCTTCGTCGATGGCGACGTTGCCGTCTACGCGACACCCGGTCTGCTCGACAGTGAGTCGACCGTCGAGGACGCCGTCGCCGCCCTGCTGGCGACCGTCCTCCCGCGCGGCTACCTGGCTGTGATGGCCTACCTGGACCGGCTTCGGGACGCCTCGCTCGCCGCGGTGCGCGACTCGCTCGCGCGACGGATCGAACGGCCGGTGACCTTCGGCTGGGGGCCACGCTTCCTGCACTCGACCGGTCAGTACCACAAGGGCGGCCCGCCCATCGGGTCGTTCCTCCAGGTCACCGGGCTGGTCAGCCAGGACATTGCGATACCGGACCGCCAGTTCTCCTTCGGCACGCTGATCGCCGCCCAGGCCGCCGGTGACGCCGCTGTCCTGGCCGAGCACGGCCGGCCCGTCCTGCGACTCGACCTCACCGGACCGGAAGGGCTGAGCCGAGTGCAGCAGGCGCTCGCATGACCAACCTGCTGCGCGACCCGCGCGACCGGCGGCTCCCGCGCATCCCGGACCCGTGCGCCCTCGTCGTCTTCGGCGTGACCGGCGACCTGGCCCGCAAGAAGCTCATCCCCGCCGTCTACGACCTCGCCAACCGCGGGCTGCTGCCACCGGGATTTGTCCTGCTCGGCTTTGCCCGCCGCGACTGGGTCGACGGCGACTTCGAGCAGCTCGCCAAGGAGGCCGCCGAGAAGGGCGCCCGCACCGGGTTCCGCGAGGAGGTCTGGGAGCGCCTGGCGGACTCCATCAAGTTCGTCCCGGGCTCCTTCGACGACGACGACGCCTTCGACCAGCTGGCGCAGACCCTGGACGACCTCGAGGCCTCGCACGGGATCGCTGGCAACGCGGCGTTCTACCTGTCGATCCCACCGCCCGCCTTCCCCACCGTCCTGAAGCAGATGCAGCGCACCGGGATGGCCGACAACTCGGTCTCCGGCGGCTGGCGGCGCGTCGTCGTGGAGAAGCCCTTCGGTCACGACCTGCCGTCCTCCAAGGAGCTCAACGCCCTCGTGGACGACGTCTTCACCCCGCAGGACGTCTTCCGCATCGACCACTACCTCGGCAAGGAGACGGTCCAGAACCTGCTGGCCCTCCGGTTCGCCAACACGCTGTTCGAGCCGCTCTGGAACGCCCACTACGTCGACTCGGTGCAGATCACGATGGCCGAGGACGTCGGGATCGGCTCGCGGGCCGGGTTCTACGAGGGCACCGGTGCGGGCCGCGACGTCCTGCAGAACCACCTGCTCCAGCTGCTGGCCCTCACCGCCATGGACGAACCGATCCGCTTTGACGCCGAGTCGCTGCGGGTCGAGAAGGCCAAGGTGCTCTCCGCTACGCACCTGCCTAGGGACCTGGCTGCCTACGCCGTCCGAGGGCAGTACGACCAGGGCTGGCTAGCCGGC
>JANLPD010000562.1:0-8746 GCA_031367045.1 Frankiales bacterium
CGCCCATCAGCACATCGGCCCAGGTCGGCAGGCTGGCCCGGCTCCGTCCGCCGTCCGCGGCGCGCTTGGCGGGCGCCTGGGTCGCGGCGCGCTTGGCGGGCGCCTGGGTCGCGGCGCGCCGCGACGGGACCACCCGCAGCAGTGGAGCACCGACCTCCTCGCGCGGCTCTGGGCTCGGCGTGGCGGCCGGCTTGCTGGGCGTGGACGTCGCAGGCTCGGTAGTCGCGGCCTCGCTGGCGGCTTCGTTCGCTGCAGCGTCGGTGGCGGCCTCGGTGGGCGCAGCCTCGAAGGGGACGGCCTCGGTGGGCGCAGCCTCGAAGGGGACGGCCTCGAACAGGGCGTCCTCAGCGGGGGGCGTCTCGACCGGCTCGGCGTTGACCCGCCTGGCGTTGACCGGCTTGGCAGTGACCCGCTTGGGGTTGACCCGCTTTGCCTTGGCCGGCCTGGCTGCGGCCCGCATCGAGCTGCCGGCAGTCCGCAGCTCGGCCGCCTCCTCGTCGTCCGCGTGACCGAAGTCGGCCGAGTCGGCGTCGACCGCCGTCACCGAGCGCGAGCCAGGGTCGTAACGCCAGGCAGCCGTGCGAGAGCGGGTCCGCGCCACATAGCTCAGCTCGACGAGCCAGGTCCCCTCCTGCTCGCGCCGGGTCGACCACTCGATCGTCTCCGGGTGCAGCGCGGCGGTAGTCGCGAGGTGCATCTCCACGGCCGCGCCGAGCGGCAGCGCGGACGGTCCGCGACGGCTATGGAGCACGTGGCCGGACTGCACCTGGTCGATGATCCGCATCCGCTCGGACGCGACCGGACCGGCGAACCTCTCGACCCGGGCGACCGGCACGCCCGCGTCGGCGGCGATCTGGTCCGCCGTCTCTCCCGCGCGCAGCCTGGCCTGGATGTCCCTGGGCGTCAGGGCACTGTCGCGGACCGCCTCCTCCCCAGTGCGGGGCAGGTCGCCGCGAACGGCAGCGGCTAGCCGGGGGTCGAGGGCGACCCGAAAACCGCCCGCGCGGGCGTCCTTGCTGGTCGCGAGCAGCACGCTGCGACCGTCCTCGCTCAGCGCGATGACGTGCAACTCGCGCACCTGTGCCCCGCTCCCGCTCGATCTGACCCGCCGTACGGCGTTGGTGCCCAGTCTCGCGGCTCGTGCTCCCGACCACAAGCGCCCAACCCGGCTGGAGTGCGTTAAGAGGCAGCGCCAGTGATCAACCTCGACCCGTCCGCGCTGCTGATCCCGCTACGACGCGGTGCGGACCTCGGTATCAGGGACCCCGAAAGGCACCAGCTGGAGCCGGGGCACGAGCCCGCTGTCGGCCAGCGCGTCGAGCGCGAGCCGCTCCTCATCGGCGACCTCGCGACGCCCGGGCGGCCCAAGGAGCACCGTCACCACACAGTCGCCGCACCGCAGGCCGCGCACCGCACAGCTGTCGCAGTCGATGAGCACCGCATCCTCCGTCGTTCACGGCGCCCCTGCCGGGGCCGCCGGGGCCGGACCCGTGCCGGCCCCGCCAACGGTAGGAGCGACCTCCGACAGTCCGCGCCTGACGGCTCAGCGGGCGCGGGCGAGCAGGGCGAGCAGCGCCACCGACGGCACGGGCCGGGCACCCGATGCGCGGACCCCGTCGGCGACCTCCCGGTCGCTCGACACGACCACAAGCGGCCGGCCCTGCGGCTCGGCGCGCACCATCCGGCGGAGCACCTCATCGGCCGTCTCCCCGGTGCGGCTGAACAGCAGCCGCACCCCTCGTGGTGCTGGCACCGCCAACGGCGTCGCTCCGTCCTGGCCGTCGAAGACGACCGTCACCTCAGCCCCGGTACGGGCCTGTAGACCACCGAGGCCGGCCAGCAGGCGACCGCGCTGCTCCTGGAGGGTGAGAGTGCCGTAGCCACCCTTGGTCACGTTGTAGCCGTCGACGAGCAGGTGCACCATCGGTACGCCCAGGAGCGCGTCGAGCAGCACCGGATCGTCGTCGGAGCGCCCCTGCCGGCTCCCCGGGGCAACCTCGGTCAACGCGTAGTCGCCGGCGATGGCGTCCGCCGGTCTGCGCTCGGCCGGGGCCAGCGCGAGCTCGCGCCGCAAGCCGGTCGCGGCACCAAGGAGCGCGTCGAGCAGCACGCGCAGCCGCAGCTGATCTGCCGAGCGGCCCTCCCGGGCTGCAGTCCGGACGACGCCAAGAGCCGACTCTGCCTCGTCTTGCCGCTGGACCGCCTTGCGCAGGTCGACCGCTGCGCGTTGAGCCTCCTGGGCCGCCGCCTCCCGCACGGCCGCGAGCTCCTCCTCTGCAGTTCGCGCCGCCGTCTCAGCCCTCGCCGTGCGCTCCTCCTGCGTCCGCGCAGCGCGGCGTACGACGGTGACGTCTGCGCGAGCGGCCGCCAGCTCGGCGGTCAGCCGCGCGGCCTCTTCCCGCGCCGCAGCGCGGACCCCTTCGAGCTGTTCACCCAGCCGGGTGACGGTCTCGTCCTGCTCGCTGCGCGCACGCATCCGGTCGCGCTGATCAAGCTCTTCGGCCACCGCCGCTACGAAGTCCTGCCAGCCCGTCGGCCGCACCAGGTAGGCCGCCGCGGCGACGTCGACGGGCGCGGCAGCGGACGGCGCCGTGCCGGCCGCGAGCGCGGCGCAGAGCTCGGGCAGCGAGTTACGGACGCCCTCGGCCACCTGCTGGCGAAACACCGCGTCGCTCTCCAGGGCGGCGGCGAGCGGGCCGGCCGCGAGGCGCGCGCGCTTGGCGGGGGTGAAGGAGCGGATGCTTTTGAGCGAGGACGGGACGGCGTTCGGCGGGAGCGTCCCCAGCCGGTCGGCGGCGAACTGGATCACGCGGGCCCGCACTGCGGCGGGCAGCATCACCCAGGCCTGCGCGCCAGCCTGTGCCCACTCCGGATCCTCCACCGGCTCAACGCTAGCCGTGCGTGACATGGAGCGCAGACGTGGACCAGCAGCGTCGGCTCAGCTCCCAGGGCGGGCGACGATCTCGATCTGGTCGACGGCGTTGCACCAGCGGCACGTGACGTGTTCGACGGTGTCTTCAAGGAGGTCACGCTCTTCGACGGTCGCCTCGCCCGCCAGATCGACGTGGACGTACTCGCGCGTGCGCGTTCTGCGCGTGGCATCGAAGCGGGTGAGGTTGCCGCACAGAGAGCAGCGCCAGCGGGTGTCGGGGTCTGGCTGAGGCACGGGCACGGTGCTGCTGGCTCCTGGCGAGAGACGGGTCGGGAGGTACCCCAGAGTAGTCGGCCGCCTACGGACGCGAACCAGCCGGCTGGTCAGCTCTTCGGGGCGGAGCCCGTGCAGGCGCGCAGCACGTCGTCGTACGCCGTGGTCACGGAGGCGGCGAGCGACGGGTCGTACTCCTTGCCGACGGAGCGCAGCCGCACGAAGCCGACGGCGGTCGTCAGCCGCCTGAGCGCGGCCCCGGCCTGGGCGTCAGAGAAGGGACTCGTTAGAAACGGCGCCTGCGCATCGGTGAGGGCCGCCAGGACAGCTGCTGGCGGCTGCGCCGCCGTGCCGAGCTTGCGGGCCTCGCGGCCGATGGTGAGCACGTTCGGTGCGGCCGTGCGGCAGTCACCGGCCCGAAACGCCGAGACGTCGGGCTGGGAAAAGCCGTCGGACGAGCCGGAGCAGGCGGCGGTAAGGGACAGCAGCGGCGCGGCCAGAGCCAGTGCAATGACGGTCGTGCGGCGGACGGACACGGGGGCCTCTCGGCAACAGGGTGGCGGGCGCAGGGGCGCCGCGGTGGGCTCGGAAGGCTAGCGGTGCAACGCCGCCGGGGCGGCCCCAGGAAGGGACCGCCCCGGCGGGTCGAGCAGGGTCATGCAGGGTCATGCAGGGGTCGTGCAGGTCTCTAGCGGACCACGATGGTCGTCGGAGAGCTGGGACCGGGGCTGTTGGGCGAGCCCGCGACCGGGTAGACCGTGTAGAAGAGCCGGACGATCTTGCGGGCCCCCACCTGGAAGGTCGTGACGGGGCCGTTGACGCCGTCTCCGGTCAGAATCGTGTCCGAGCGGATGAAGATGGAGCCGTCGTCGCGGAGCTCAGACAGCGTGATGCGCGCACCAGGCTGCCGTGGGGAGATCCGCTGGGCCTGGGCGGCCACAAAGCCACCACCGCTGTAGAGGGACTGGCGGAGCGTGACCGGCGACTGGCCCGGGTTGGGGTTGGAGCCCGAGTTCGGGTCCGCGATGTAGGGGAAAATCTTCAGGAAGGCGTGGTCGTTGGTGTTCACGCCGTCACCGAGGCCCTTGACCGCGGCCTTGACTCCCGGGTCCTGGTTCTTGATCAGGACGCCCTCGAGCACCTGCAGGGCGATGTCCACGACGTCGTCAGTGAGGCGACGGCCGTTCGGGAAGCCCGCATTGTCGCCAGCCAGCGCGCCGAGTCGCTTCGGTGACGCCGTCGGAGCAATGTTGAGGTTCAGGCGCAGGTACTCCGCCGGAGCCGGGCTCGCATTGTTGGCGTTCATCGACGTCGCGTTGAGGCCGGGTAGACCGGTGAGGAAGGCCTTGACGAGGTCGGGGCGCTGCGCACTGCCGGAGAGCTTGTTCGGGTTCGGGACGCCGTAGATCCCCTCGAC
The DNA here is from genome assembly GCA_031367045.1 of Frankiales bacterium. Lineage (GTDB taxonomy): Bacteria > Actinomycetota > Actinomycetes > Mycobacteriales > SCTD01 > JANLPD01. The sequence goes on from JANLPD010000562.1 coordinate 4,563, forward strand.
GAGAATCGGGACCTCCGGGTTCGTGACCTTGCCTAGGAACTGGCCGTCCTTGTCCGGCGTGGACCGGTTGAAGAAGTCCTTCAGGTTGGCCGGGACGACTGCCTCGTTGACCAGGGGCACACCGAGGCGCGAGACCTGGACATAGGACGGTTCGATGTTCGGCAGTGCCGTGTCGGAGCTGCGGCTCACGCTGGTGGTCGGCGCCGAGTTGGTCGCAGCGAGGGTGCGGACGCTTTGGCGGTCCGTCGTCGACCAGACGCCGACGACCGGGTTTGTCGCCACAGCGCCATCGGACAGGTCGGTCTTCGGGACCTGCAGCGCGATGGTGTTCACGTTGTAGTTCGACAGCGTGTCGTAGCCGGACTCTGCGAACCCGGTCGACTTGATCTTCCCGCCGTAGAGCAGGTCGAAGATGCGCAGGTCCAGGAAGAAGGAGTCGTCTGCCTGGCCGACGTAGCTGTGGCTCAAGCCCGAGTCGAACGTGCCGCGGCTGACAGCCTCCGTGCGCAGGTTGGCGTAGCTCGGGATGGACGCCGCGCCGACGTTGGAGGGCGCAACCGGGATGTCGGTGAGCAGCGTCGTCGTCGTCGGGGTGGCGGTGCTGGCCCCCTTGATCTCGACCAGGGTGTAGGTCTGACGGAACAGCAGGTTGACATCCTCGAGCGTCGTCACCTTGCCGTTGTTGTACAGGAACGACCCGCCGTTCTGCCCGCGCTTGTCGACGTCCTTGAACGTCCAGCGGTAGATGATGTCGGGCTTGGCGTCACCGTTGTTGTCGATGTTGATGTTGTACTGGGCATCGGTCGCCCACGGGAAGAAGTTGGGCCCGCCGGCCGGGTCGCTGAACGGCGCCCAGTTGCCGATCAGCGTCGCCGTGCTCGACTTGTCCGGACTGACGAACGCGTACGTGTCCGTGTTGTCCACCGCGGGGTCGCCCGCGATGTAGGGCGCCTCGCGGTGGCTCGAGGCAGAGCTCGTGCCAGGTGCCAGGAAGGCGGCGCCAGTGGCGACCGTCGCTCCTGCGGTGAGGACGGCCAAAGCGCGGCGTCGCGCTGGCGTCCGAATGGTTCGGGCCATAATTCTCCTTGTGACCTCAGGGACCGGGTGGTCTCTCCGTGACCGGCGATACTGCTGTGCGCGTCCCCCCTTGGGGCAACAAGGAAACCCGCACGACTGCCGTTCGTTGTCCGAGCTCTAGCGGATGGGCCGGACCCGGAGCGAACCGCGAGGGGGTGCGTGCCGAACAATGGAGCAGGGGGCGCGATACCGCAAGATGTCAGCACCCGAAGCTGGCAGTACCTGACGATCCAGGAGGCGTACGACGTGGGACGAGCGGGACGAGTGGCTGTCGCGGTTGCCGGCGTGCTGGCCCTGACCGTCGGCCTGCTCGCCGCCGGGACCTTGCTCAAGCCGAATGGGTCCGCGGAAAACACCTCGGTGTCGCAGCCGGCTGAGTCCCGCCCGGCGTCGGGGCTCAGCCCACTGGCCCGCACCATCGAAGGCCTGCAGGCCAAGTTGCGGAGCAACCCCGATGACCACGCCGGCTGGGCGGCGCTCGGCCTGTCCTACGTCCAGCAGGCCCGCATCACTGCCGACCCCACCTACTACCCCAAGGCCGAGGCGGCCTTCGCGAAGTCCCTGCAGATCCAGCCGAAGGACAATGCCGAGGCCCTCACCGGTTCGGCCAGCCTGGCTGCGGGGCGGCACGACTTCCTGGGGGCGCTCCGGCTGGTCGACCAGGCCCTGAAGATCAACGACTACAGCGCCACGGCGTACGGCGTGAAGACCGATGCGCTCACCGAGCTCGGCCGCTACGACGATGCCCTCACGGCGGTGCAGCGCATGGTGAACCTGCGCCCAGCGATCGACTCGCTGTCGCGGGTGTCCTACTCCTTCGAGCTGCACGGCGACGTCGCGAGCGCCCGGCAGACCCTGCAGCGCGCCTCACGGGATGCCTTCTCCCCGGCCGACAAGGCCTTCACGGAGTACTACCTGGGCGAGCTAGCCTGGAACACCGGCGATGTCGCGGGCGCCCGCGTCCACTACGACGCAGGCCTGGCCGCCGACCCGTCGTACATCCAGCTGGTCGAGGGCCGTGCCAAGACCGAGGTGGCGCAAGGAGACGTGAAGGCGGCGTTGGAGGACCTCAGGCAGGTGACCCAGATCCTGCCGCAGCCGTCCTTTCTGGTGGAGCTCGGCGAGCTGCTCGAGTCCACCGGCCAGCAGGCGGCAGCCAAGGAGCAGTACGACGTAGTCCGGGCGACCGAGCAGCTGTTTGCTGCGCAGGGGGTGGACGTAGACGTCGAGCTCGCGCTGTTCGAGGCTGACCACGGCAATGCGGCAACAGCGCTCGCAGCGGCGGGCAAGGGCTATGCCAAGCGGCCGCTCTCGATCACTGCGCAGGACGCCTATGGGTGGGCCCTGCACGCCGTGGGCCGCAACGCGGACGCGCTCCCGCTCGCGCGGCAGGCAGTCCGGCTGGGCAGCCCGCAACCCGCACTGTGGTACCACCTCGGCGTCATCAGCGCCGCTGCCGGCGACAAGGCCGGCGCCCGCAAGGCCCTCAGCAAGGCACTCGCGCTGAACCCGCACTTCAACCCGCTGCAGGCCCCGAAGGCCCGCGCCCTGCTCGCTTCCCTCGGGTGATTCGCCCTTGGGCAAGGCGATCCGCTGTCGCCCTGCTCGCCGTCGGCGGCGGCCTGGTCCTCGCCGTGGTGCCCGCGACCCCGGCCTCGGCCCACCCACTCGGCAACTTCACGGTCAACACCGCCGACCGCATCGTCATCACCCGCGAGGGCGTCGACCTGCTGCACGTCGTCGACCTCGCCGAGATCCCGACTGTGCAGCTCCGCGCCAGGGCCGACACCAACGGCGACGGCACGCTGTCCCCCGAGGAGCTCACGGCGTACGCCGCTGTCGAGTGCGGCCGCTCGGCGTCCGCACTGGTCCTGGTCGTGGACGCCAACGCCGCGACCCTGACGCTGCGCACCGCCAAGGGCGAGGCCCGAGAGGGTCAGGCAGGGCTGAAGACCACGCGGCTGGAGTGCGACTTCACCTCAGCAGGCCGGCCCGCCTCGTCGGTCTCGCTCAGCGACTCCTCCGCGGCCAACCGGGTCGGCTGGAAGGAGATCACGGCCGTCGCCGGGTGCGGCAGCCTCGTCCGCTCCGACGTACCGACGGCAAGTCCCAGCGCGTTGCTCAACGCCTACCCCATCGACGAGCTGAGATCCCCCCTCAACGTCCGCTCGGCGCAGCTGTCGGTCTCCCGGTCCGGTCCGTGCGTCGGCAACGGAGCCGGGCCCGCAGCGCAGGTGGTCCCGCGGATCCTGCCGCGCGGCGCCGACTTCCTCACCACGGCCTTCACCGACTTCGTCGGTCGCGACCACCTGTCGCTCCCGTTGGGCCTGCTCGCCGTGGTGCTGTCGGTCGCGTTCGGCTGCGCCCACGCCCTGGCGCCGGGCCACGGCAAGACCGTCATCGCGGCCTACCTCGTTGGGCAGCGCGGCACCAAACGGCAGGCGCTGTGGCTCGGGACGACGGTGACCGTCGCGCATACCGCGAGCGTGCTCGCGCTCGGCGCTGTGCTGAGCCTCGGGACGCTGGCGGCGCCCGAGCGGGTCATCCCGGCCACCGAGGTGCTCTCGGGGCTGCTGCTCGCCGGGCTCGGGATCTGGCTGCTGGTCGGCGCATCGCGGCGTCTGCGCCGGTCTGCCGCCCACGACCACGGCGACCACCCGGACCACTCGGACCACTCGGCGCACCCGCACCCGCCTGAGGACCACCCGCACCCGGCCCACACGGACCACCCGCACCCGCACCCACACCCGGATCTTGACCACGCAGCGGTAGCGGTCCGCGAGCGCGCGCCGGCGGCTGTCCATGACCATGGCGGTAGGGCGCACAGTCACGCGCCGCTGGACGACCGCCCGCTCGGCTGGCGCTCACTGGCCGCGATGGGCGTCGCCGGCGGGCTCGTACCCAGCCCGTCGGCACTGATCGTCCTGCTGGGGGCTACCGCTCTCGGTCGGGCGGCGTTCGGCATCCTGCTCGTCATCGGCTACGGGATCGGCATGGCCCTCACGCTGACCGCAGCCGGTCTCCTGCTGCTACGGGGGCAGGCTCTTGCTGCGCGGCGCGGCTGGAACGGGCGCCGGGCGATGCGCGTGTCGCGGCTGCTGCCGGTC
>JANLPD010000609.1:0-2871 GCA_031367045.1 Frankiales bacterium
AACCGTGCGCTTCCGCCGGCCGGTCAGGCCGGGGGACACCGTCACCGCGAGCCTCACCGTGCTGGACAGCCGGCGCCGCGAGAACAAGCCCGGGCTGCTCATCCATGTCGACGACCAGGTCGTGAACCAGGACAACGAGACAGTGCTCGTCTTCGAGCGGCTGATGCTCGTGAAGGCCCTCGACGCTCCGCACTCGTGACACACCCGGCGACGGCGAAGGAGCTGGGAAGTCGAGTCCAGGACGGGGACCGGCTGGCGCTCGCCCGGCTGCTCTCCCTGCTCGAGAAGGGTGACCGGGCAGCGGTCGAGACGGCGTTCGCCTTGCCCACGGCGGCGGAGCTGCACATCATCGGCATCACCGGCTCCCCGGGCGCGGGGAAGTCGACGCTGATCGACGCGCTTGCAGCGTGTCTTCGCGCGGCCGAGATCCGTGTCGGCATCCTCGCGGTCGACCCGTCGAGCCCCTACTCCGGCGGGGCGCTCCTGGGCGATCGCCTGAGGATGACACGCCACGTCGGTGACGCAGGCGTCTTCATCCGGTCACTCGCCAACCGCGGCCACCTTGGCGGGCTGTCCGCCGCCCTCCCCTCGATGCTGCGCGCGGTCGGCGCGTGCGGCTTCACCACGCTCCTCGTCGAGACGGTGGGAGTGGGCCAGGCCGAGGTCGAGATCGCCCGCCACGCCGACACGACGGTGGTCCTCGCCACCCCAGGCATGGGAGACGCCGTGCAGTCGAGCAAGGCCGGCGTCCTGGAGATCGCCGATGTGCTCGTCGTCAACAAGTCCGACCGCGACGGGGCCCGCGAGACTGCGCGCGACTTGCGGGACATGCTCAGGCTCCGCCCGACCCCCGTCGGAGGCTGGCGCGTGCCGATTGTCGCGACGCGCGCCGACACCGGGGAAGGCGTGGCTGAGCTCGTCGATGCGCTGCGCAAGCACCGCGACCACCTCGAGCACAGTGGCCTGCTCAGCCGAGCACGCGCCGCCCGCTCGACCGCGGCAGTCCGGGCGTACGCCACCGTACGGCTGACGCAGCAGCTGGAGGACAGGCTCCGAAGCCCTTTCGGCGTGGCGCTGCTCGACCAGGTCGCGGAAGGAACGCGGTCGCCTGCTGCCGCGGCCGAGGAGTTGCTGGCCCGACCGGAGGACGCGGCGGGCTAGGGAGGGAGCGGCCTCACCTGCAGAAACGCTGGTGAGAACGGTGGAGCGGGCGACGAGAATCGAACTCGCGTTCTCAGCTTGGGAAGCTGATGTTCTGCCGCTGAACTACGCCCGCAGCGCGCAGGTGGAGTCTACTAGCCTCGCCCTCGTGCTGCTCTCGGACCGCGACCTCAAAGCCGCCCTCGCCGACGGCCGCCTGGGTGTGACGCCGTACGACGCGGAGATGGTGCAGCCGAGCAGCATCGACGTACGGTTGGACCGCTACTTCCGGGTGTTCGCGAACCACCGCTACACCCACATCGACCCGGCCGCGGCCCAAGACGACCTGACCGAGCTGCTCGAGCCGGAGGGTGATGAGCCGTTTATCCTGCATCCGGGTGAGTTCGTGCTGGGGTCGACGTTCGAGATCATCAGCCTGGCAGACGATCTGGCGGCCAGGTTGGAAGGCAAGAGCTCGTTGGGTCGGCTCGGCCTGCTGACGCATTCAACGGCAGGATTCATCGACCCGGGCTTCAGCGGCCACGTCACGCTCGAGCTCAGCAATGTCGCGAACTTGCCGATCAAGCTCTATCCGGGCATGAAGATCGGCCAGATTTGCGTACTGCCGCTGAGCTCGCCGGCCGAACATCCATATGGCTCGAGCGTCTACGGCTCGCGGTATCAGGACCAGCGTGGGCCGACGCCGTCGCGGTCGCACCTGCGCTTCAGTCGGGCCGAGACCCGGGAGTCCTGAGGCCGCGTCCTGGCTGGAGCGCGCTCCGGTCGTACGGCGCAGAGCCTGGCTCCGTCAGCGGCTGGGCCGGCGGGATGTTGTCGGCGCGGGTTGACGTTTTCCCGGGAGAGGAGTATTGCAAAAGGGTCACGGCTCGGTCGACCGGACTGCCGCGACCCTGCTGTCCCGTTGGGAGGCTCAGCGTGACGTTCACCAATGCACTGTCCACGCCTAGGTCGGTGACCCGTCGACAGGTGATCGGCGGGATGGCGGCGGCGACCGCTGGAATTCTGCTCGTGCCGTCGCCCGGCGCAGCGGCAGCGGCCGGCTCGGACGACGACTCCGGCAACCGCCGTGAGTCGTCGGTGTTGCCGCGTCCGATCCTGGGTGGAGTGCTCACGCCGGTTGGTGTGTTCATTCACCACTTCCCGGGGCCGATCCGGGGGGCGGAGGAGTCGCAGATCACCGATTTCAAGGGCTTTGTTGGAGGCGCCCATATAACCGGCGCCGGCACGGGGACGGTGGCTGGGGTCCACAAGCGCTTGACGTTCGACCTGGACAACCGCTTCATGCAAGGGACCTACGTCGGGGTCGACGGTCACCGCCACTTCGGCACATTCGGCTTCATATGAATGGACCTCTTCGACTCGAGTCAGTTGGACTCGGCCGGTAAACCTACCCAAATACACGACTTCAACCCAGGGACCATCGACGCGGGACCGGCTAAGGGCCTGTTCTGGACCACGCATATCACCACGAGTGCAGTGCATGTCGACTTCGACGAGGCGAGCGCTGTGATGCGGGTGCACCAGCAGGACGTTGAGGATTACGGCACCCTCAAGAATGCTCTCTTGGACGGGCCTTCCGACCCAGCGACCGTGTCTTTTGTCATGGAGTGGCACGGGGTCAAGGCCCGGCTACACGTGCGTGACCTCCTTGAGCACTTCGTCACGGATCGCATCGAGGGGACCGCGACGGCGACGTGGTCAGCAGCCGTG
>JANLPD010000613.1:0-13799 GCA_031367045.1 Frankiales bacterium
CCACGGCCCCAGCTTCGACAGCGGCTCGTGCCCACCGCCGACGCTCGCGGGCCAGCGCTGTTTCCAGCCGGGCCTGCTCGGGCTCGCTGAGCGGGAGTCTCCGGAACCCTTCAAGCATCCTGACGCGGTCGCGCCAGGGCCCGGACCTGGCTGGCATAGGCCTGTACGGCTTCCCGCTTTGCCTCCCAACGGCGGCTCCGCAGCACGTGGACAGTGGCGTCGAGGCGACCGAGCCGGACGTCCGAGCGCTCGCACGCGTCGGCAAGGGCACCCGTGGGGCGCCCTTGCCGACCGGCCAGGCGGGCGACCCGACGGGCCAGCCGGCGGTGCCGGGGGAGCACCCAGTCAGGCCAGCCCCCTGTCGAGGCGTAGGGAGGGTCGGCGTAGAGGAGCAGTTGACCGGCGTAGCCCTGGCCGTCCAGGCGGGCGGCCGCCCGGTGGACGAGCAGGTGGTCGGGGTGGCCGCTGACGGCGAGGGGTGCGAGCACGGTGGAGCCCTCGGGGATGTGCTCCCGAAGGTGCTCGGCCAGCTCGTCGGGGGTGAGGGTCCCGGTGCGGTGGCCGTCCTCCAACAGGTCGGCCCACCGAGGCTCGGCCCCCAGGGCCGTCAAGGCGCGACGGTCCTCCTCACGGCGGGCAAGGACGTGCTCGTGCGCGTCGCGGGCTCCACAGCGTTTCTCCCACCCGGTTGGCGGGGTTCCCGGAGGCGGGGCGCCAGCGAAGCAGGTGACGACCCTCGTGCCGGGCGCGTCCAGCAACGACGCCGACGCGGACAGAACGGCATCGTCGAGGTGCGGAGACAGGACAACAAGCACGGCGCGACGCTAGACCAGCGGACCCGACGGGTAGGGCGAGCGGGACGGCCCGCCACCGCAACGAGACGGCTGCGACACGGCTAGCCTCGCGCTGTGCGCATCCTCGTGACCGGTTCGCAGGGCTATCTCGCCGGCGCGTTGCTGCCCGCTTTGGCTGCGTCGGGGCACGACGTCGTCGGCCTTGACACGGGGTGGTTCGCCTCCTGCGTGTTCGGCGACGCTCCACAGGACCCGCCGACCCTCGCCGTGGACCTTCGCGATGTCACCGAGGACCACCTGGCGGGGGTCGACGCCGTCGTCCATCTGGCCGCGCTGTCCAACGACCCGCTTGGCGACCTCGAGCCAGAGGTGACGCATGCGATCAACCACGGGGCCAGCGTCCGGCTCGCCGAGGCCGCTCGTCGGGCCGGCGTCCGGCGCTTCGTCTACAGCTCGACCTGCAGTGTCTACGGCAGCTCGGGCGGGGACGCTCTGGTGGACGAGGACGCGCCACTGGCGCCGGTGACGGCCTACGCGGTGTCGAAGGTGCGGGCAGAGCGTGACCTGCATGCGCTGGGGACGGGGGCGTTCACGATGACCGCTCTGCGCAACGCGACGGTCTACGGCATCGCGCCGCGGCTTCGGGCCGACCTCGTCGTCCACGACCTGGCGGTCGCAGCTGTGCACGAGGGCGTCGCGCTGGTGAAGTCCGACGGGACTCCGTGGCGGCCGCTGGTGCACGTCGAGGACGTCGCCCGGGCCTTCGTCGCGGTGCTTGAAGCACCCGTGGACGCCATCGCGGGGCAGAGCTTCAACAGCGGTCGTCAGGGCGAGGACCACCGAGTCGTCGACGTCGCCCGTGCTGTTGCGGCCTGCGTGCCAGGCTGCGAGGTCCGGGTGACCGGGGAGGCCGGGGCCGATCCGCGTAGCTACCGCGTCGATGTCGGCCGGCTGGCCTCGGCGGTGCCGTCGTTCCGTCCGACCTGGACATTGGCCGCCGGCGCGGAGCAGGTCGTACAGGCCGTGCGAGCCAGTCCGCTGTCGGCCGTTGACTACAGCGAGCGGTTCGTGCGGCTGCGCCGGCTCAAGGCACTGCAGCAGGACGGCCGGCTCGACGCCGACCTGCGGTGGCTCGCGCCAGACCTTCGAGGCCGTCAGGCGCCGTAGAAGGAGCGCACCCCGTCGACGACGCGGTCGCGCGCCTTCTCCGGCATGAACGACCACAGGGGCAGCGTGATGACTTCCTCGCAGACCTGCTCGGTAACGGACAGGTCGCCGCGCCGCGCACCGGCGTACTGGCTGAAGGTGTGGACGCCCATCGCCCAGTGCACGTTGGCCCCGACGCCACGGCCCTTGAGGTGGCCCAGCAGGTCGTCGCGGGTCCCGGCCTGAACGCGCGCGACGTAGACGAACGGTCCGACGCGCGACCAGTCCACCGCCACCGCACTTACCTCCGGGACGTCAGCCAGGCGTGCGCCGTACTCCGCGCAGTAGGCGCGGCGGTTGGCGAGGAACGTGTCGAGCATCGTCAGCTGCGACTGGCCGACTATCGCCGGGACGGTGCCGAGGTGGTAGCGGTAGCCCTGCCGCACGACGTCGTACTCCCAGAAGCGCTCGCGCCTGCCTCTGGCGTCGAGGTCGAGGTCGGCGCCGAGCATGCGGCGCTCGCGGTTGACCCGGTCCTCGTCAGGGCTACTTGTGATCAGCGCACCTCCCTCAAGAGTCGTGAGGGTCTTGACCGGGCCGAAGGAGAAGGCGACGAGGTCTCCCGAGCTGCCGACGTAGGTGTCGTCGGGGAGCAGCGAGCCGAGCGCGTGAGCGGCATCCTCGATCACCCGCAGACCGTGTTCCTCGGCGAGTTCGTAGAGCCCTGCCAGGTCGCCGACGCTGCCGGCGTAGTGGCAGACCATGATGGCCTTGGTGCGGTCGGTAACCAGCTCGCGGACGCGGCCGGGGTCGATGGTGAGCGACCGGTCATCGATGTCGGCGAAGACAACGTCCGCACCCGTCATCGTCATCGCCTGGTGCGCGGCGACGTAGGTGAAGGACGGCGTGATGACCTCGTCGCCGGGACCGAGGCCGGCGAGCAGTGCGGCCAGATGAAGGGCCGAGGTGCAGCTGTTCGTCGCGGCGAGGTGGCGGCCCTGCAGCCCGAGCCACGTGGAGAGCTGCTGCTCAAAGCCAGCGGTGGCGGGACCGAGCCCGAGGTAGCCGACTTCCAAGGCCTTGCCCACGGCTTCGTGGACCTCCGGTCCGAGGTGGGGCACGAAGACGGGCAGGGTGCCGTCTGCGTCGTAGGTGGTGGGCATGACGCCATTGTCGGCCCTGGACGTCCCGATGTTGAGCCCTCACCGGCATGGCAGCGCCCTACGCTGCGCAGCATGGTCCGGCCTGCAGTCACTGTCGTTGTTCCCACGTTCGACCGTGCGGCCTACCTTCTGCAGGCGCTGGAGAGCGCCTTCGCACAGACCCGCGGGGACTTTGTCCTGCTGGTGAGCGACAACGCCTCGACCGACGGGACCGCCGACGTGGTGGCCTCCTTCGACGACCCACGCCTGGTCTACGTGCGGCAGGCCACCAACCTCGGCATGTGCGGCAACATCAACGCCGCGTTCGCCCAGGTGACGACGCCCTACGTGGCGCTGCTCCTCGACGACGATCTATGGGAACCGACCTTCCTTGAGCGCACACTCGCCCTACTCGACGCAGAGCCGCGGGTCGGCTTGGCGCACACCGCCTTTCGCGTCGTCGACGGTGATGGGCGTTGCCTGGTCGAGCGGATGGACTGGCACGAAGGCGGAGGACGGACCGGCGTGCGGCCTGGGCGCGACCTCGTCGCGGATCTTCTGGTGCGCGACGACCCGGTGATGGTGAGCAGCACCGTCTTGCGGACCGAAGCCCTGCCCCTGGGGGGTTGGGATGCGCGCGACGTCCAGGCCGAGGACGTGGGCGTCTTCTTGCGCCTCGCCCTGGATTGGGACGTCGCCTTCATTGCCGAGCCGCTCGCCGCCTTCCGCATGCACCAGGGAAGTGTGTCGGTGGCGGCCGGTGAGGTCCTCGGCGTCGGTACGTTCCCGGGCTTCCGGCAGGTTGCCCAACGCCAGCAGGCGAAGGATCGCTTCCTCGACGAAGAGGGTGGCCGGCTCGACAATGTCGAGCACTGGCGGTCGGCGAGCGCGGCCAAGGCCCGGACCGACGCGCTGGGTACGGTCTGGGCGCGGACCCACCGGGACCGTCGGGTCGGTGAGACGTTGCGGCTGCTCAAAGAGGCCGACACCGAGGTGCCCGGTGTCCTGCGCGACCGGCGGGCCTGGCGGCTTCTGGCGCTCGCCATGGCAACTGCACCGCGGCGAGCGCTCAGTCTTTCCAGACCTTCCAGGGCGCCTCGCCAGAGTCCCACAGCGCGTTGAGCTGCAGCCAGTCGCGGTAGGTGTCCATGCCGAGCCAGAAGCCGTTGTGCGCGTGTAGGGCCAGCTCGCCGTCGCGGGCGAGGCGTTGTAGCGGCGCCTGCTCCAGCGCCAGCGTCGGGTCGTCGTCGAGGTAGTCGTCGGCTACGGAGCGCTCGAAGACGAAGTAGCCGGCGCTGACCCAGCCGTCGGTGGCGGTCGGCTTCTCGTTGAAGGTCGACACGGCGCGAAGGGTGGGGTCGACGTCGAGCTCGCCGTATCGGCCGGTCGGGTGCACGCCGGTAACGGTCGCCAGGCGACCACCGCGCAGGTGCGCGTCAAGCAGCGCTGGCACGTCGATCTCGCCGACGCCGTCGCCGTAGGTGAGCATGAACGGTCCGTCGCCCAGGTGCTCGCGCACCCGGCGAAGCCGGGCGCCGGTCTGGGTCAGCAGGCCCGTCTCGACGAAGGTGACCTCCCAATCCTCGTCCGCGCGCGCGTCGTGGAAGGCCGTCAGGTGGTCGCCTTTCATGTGCAGCGTGAAGTCGGAGGTGTTCTCGCGATAGTGCAAGAAGTAGCGCTTGATGTCCTCGCTCTTGTAGCCCAAGCAGAGGATAAAACGTGTGAAACCGTAGTGGCTGTAGGTCTTCATGATGTGCCACAGCACCGGCTTGCCGCCGATGTCGACGAGTGGCTTGGGCAGCTGGTCGCTGGCCTCTCTGATGCGGGTGCCCAGACCACCGCAGAGAATGACAACGGGCACGTCGCGCGGGTCGACCGAGCGGATCATGGGCGCGAACCTAGTACTCCGGAGCTGCCGCTCCCTTGCGCCGCGCCCATCTAGGCTGCACGGATGACCGCTGCCGAGCGGGTTCTGGTCTGCCGCTCCTGCGCCGGCCCGGCCCCCGTTCCGTTCCTCACGCTGGGCCGACTCGCGGTTGCGAACCGGCTCCCCACCGACCCGTCCGCGGTCGAGGAGCGGTTCTTGCTCGAGGTCGGCTTCTGTCCCTCCTGCGCGCTCGTGCAGCTCACCCACGCCCTGCCGGCCGACGCCGTCTTCGACGACGATTATCCCTACTTTTCGTCCTACTCCGAGGGGCTCGTGCGCCATGCGAAGGAGCACGTCGAGCAGCTGATCGCGTCCCGCGGCCTCGGCTCCCGAAGCCTTGTCGTCGAGGTGGCCAGCAACGACGGCTACCTGCTGCAACACGTCGTCGCGGCGGGGGTGCGGGCCGTCGGGGTGGAGCCGACCCCGGGCCCGGCGGCCGCGGCTCGCGAGCGAAACGTTCCTACAGTGCAAGCGTTCTTCGGCCGCGGGCTGGCTGCCGAGCTCGTCGCGGAGCACGGTCGCGCGGACGTGGTCGTGGCCAACAACGTCATGGCGCACGTGCCGGACCTGGACGACTTCGTCGGCGGGCTCGCGGACCTGGTGGCCGAGGACGGCGTTGTCACCGTCGAGAACCCCGGCGTGGGCGCGCTGCTTGCGCAGTGCGCCTTCGATACGATCTACCACGAGCACTACTGCTACTTCTCGACGATCGCCGTGGACGCCCTCGTGCGGCGTCACGGCCTGCGTCTGGTGCACGTCGAGGAGTTCCCTGCGCTGCACGGCGGGACGCTGCGCTGGCACCTCGCACGCGCCGGCGAGGCGTCGCCGGCGGTGGCCGCGCAGCTCGGGGCCGAGCGGGCGCAGGGGCTCGACCAGTTGTCGGCGTACGCCGGCTTCGGAAAGCGGGTCACGGCGCTGCAGGGCGACCTGCGCGAGGAGCTGGCCCGGCGCAAGGGCGAGGGGCAAGCGATTGCGGCCTACGGTGCGGCGGCGAAGGGGGCCACGCTGCTCGGCTCGACGGGCATCGACGTGACGACCGTCGACTTCGTGGTGGACCGCAACGAGCACAAGCAGGGGCATTACCTGCCTGGCACAGGGATCCCGGTGCTGCCGGTCGAGGCACTGCTGGAACGCCGTCCCGACGTGGTGCTGCTGCTCGCCTGGAACGTCGCCGAAGAGGTCGTGCGCCAGCAGCAGGCCTACCTCGAAGCGGGCGGCGCCTTCCTGCTGCCCGTGCCAGAGGTCAGGACGATGGGGCCGGCCCGCTGACTTCCAGAGCGAAGCCTGGTCCGCTAGCGGTTTCAGGCATCGTCAAGGCGCCCGACAGGCGGGTGTGGGGCGTCGTTCCTGCGGCCGGTCGCGCGGAGCGGTTGCAGCTGCTGCGCGGCTCGAAAGAGCTGGTGCCGGTCGGCGGCCGTCCCGTCATGGACTTCCTGCACGACGCCCTTCGCGCTGCGCGCTGCGGCGGCATCCGGGTGGTGACCCGTCCCGACAAAGACGACGTCGTCGACCACGCCGGCCGGCTCGGCTGCGAGGTCGTGCTCGGCGAGCCGCCGAACGTGGCGGCCTCGCTGGCTCTCGGCCTGGGCGGGCTGGGTCGCGATGACGTCGTGCTGTTCGGGTTCCCCGATACGATCTGGGAGCCGTACGACGGCTTCACCCGCCTGCTGGCCCGGCTGGACGACGACGCCAGGTGTGACGTGGTGCTCGGCCTGTTCGAGCTCGAGGACGTGCGTGCGGCCGACGAGGTGAGGTGTGACGCTGTCGGCGGAGTCCTGTCGGTCGTGCCCAAACCGGCGGACCCGGTGGGCAACACCACGTGGGGGTGCCTCGCCGCGCGGGTGGGCGTCCTCGACGGGTTGTCCGGCGTCACCGAGCCGGGGGCGCTCGTCGATACCCTTGCCCGAGCTCGCCCAGGCAGTGTGGTCGGCGTCCTGCTCGGTCCCGGCTTCGTCGACGTCGGCACACCGGCGGGGCTGGCTCGGGCCCGCGCCGAACACCCCAATAGCCCAGAACCGGAAGGGGCACCGCTCATGGCAGCGCTTTCGGCGGACACTCAGCCAGCTGTGGAGCAGTAGCCGTGTGTGGGCGCTACGCCAGCAGCCGACGTCCGGAGGACCTCGTCGCCTACTTCGAGGCCGAGGATCCGCCGGAGGAGGAGCTGACAGCGTCGTACAACGTCGCTCCCACCGACCCGGTCTACGTCGTGCTGGAGCGCCACCAAAGGCGGCAGCTACGGGTGGTGCGCTGGGGGCTCGTACCGTCGTGGGCCAAGGACCCCAAGTTGGGTGCCAAGCTCATCAACGCGCGCTCCGAGACGCTGTCCACGACGGCGGCCTTTCGGGCGGCCTATCGCCGACGACGGTGCCTGGTGCCGGCGGATGGCTACTACGAGTGGAAGAAGGAGGGGACGACGAAACAGCCGTTCTTCCTGTCCGCCTTCGACGGCGCTCCCCTGGCGATGGCCGGGCTCTACGAGATCTGGGCGCCGCCGGACAGCGACGGGGAGCGGCTGTGGACCTGCACGGTCGTGACGACGACGGCGCCGGACGAGCACGCCGAGGTCCACGACCGCACGCCGCTGCTTGTCCCGCCGGAGCACTGGGCTACCTGGCTCGATCCTGAGGTCGAGGACCCGGGTGATCTGCTGGTCGCCGGCGTAGGAGGCGTTCTTGATGCGTGGCCGGTCGGCAAGGCCGTCGGCAACGTCCGCAACAACAGCCCGTCACTGGTCCTGCCTGTCGATCCCGAGGCCGCGGCGTAGGCGCAGCAGACCGGCGTGCTGCCGTCCGTTGTGCATCACGCCACACAGGGGAGCGGATGGGAGGGGGCGCGGGGGGTAGGGCTACGCGCAGGAGATCGAGATGAAGGAGCTTGTCGTGGACCCCCAGGAAGCCCGCACCCAGCTGGAGCAGCTGCTCGGCGAGCTCGAGGTGACGACGGCCACCCTCGAGCATGAGGGCAGCGACGAGGCGGACGAACGTGGCCAGGTGGAGCAGCACCCGGCAGACGCGGCGAGCGAGCTGTCCGACAAGGACCGTGAGCGGGCGCTCATCAAGGCCGCCGAGGAGCGGATGGTCGAGGTCAAGGCGGCCCTCGTCCGGCTCGACGAGGGGACCTGGGGCACCTGCGTCGACTGTGGTTCGGCGATCCCGCAGGAGAGGCTGGCTGTTCGACCCGAGGCGGCGCGCTGCGTGCAGGACCAGGCGCGCGTCGAGGCAGCCTTGAGCAGCTAGCCGGCGAACCTCCCGAGCTGCCGGCCGGCCAGCGCCCCCCCGTTAGGCCGGCCGCCTCACCCGCTCACCCGCTCAGGCCCACCGGGCATCCGGTCGCAGATGCACGGGAGTGCGATCATTCTTGAGCCGTTTCCGGGCGGGCTGGGCGCGTCTTGCGGGCAAGTGCATTGCACGGACGACTGCTGGCGTGCAGCTGCGACCCGACCCGACCGGACCCGACCGACCCGACCGACCCGTCCGGTCCGGGCTAGGGCCGCCGGGCGCTCGCCACGAGGTACAGCCCGGTGGACTCACCCTCATGCTCGCGCGTCAGGGCGAGCTCGGTCCGCACCAGAGCGGGCATGGCTGCCGGCCCACCGGCCGCGAGGGCGAGCTCGACGGCGGAGACCGACAGGACGGAGCGCGGGCGTACCCACAGAACCTCGAGGCCGGAGTGCTCGAGCAGGTCCCGGAGCTCTTGCGGCCCGAAACAGCGGGTGATCGTGCCGTCTTCGGCTGCTATCAGCACGCAGTCCGCGGACGGCACGTCGGCGAGCTCGGCCCAGCGGCCCTGCTCGGCCAACCGGGCCAGCCCGAGCAGCAGCGAATCCACGACGATCAGCAGGCGTCCCCCCGGGCGCAGGACGCGATAGAGGTCCTCGGCCGTCATCTCGGTGGCCAGGCACAGGGAGAGCGCCCGCGACTCGACGAGCACCGCGTCGACCGATTGGTCCTGGACCCATCCAAGATCCCGGCCGTCCGCCACGAGCGTCTGCACACCGGGGGCGTCCGGGTCGCCGGCCACGTCGGCCCGCACGTGCAGGACGGCATGCCCGGCGCCAGCCAGCTGCGTGGCGTGCTGCGAATGACCCCCCGACAGGTCCAGGACGGTCAACGGGGTGGCTGGCGCCCACTCGGCGAGCTGGGCTGCCGCGACCTCGTGATAGAAGGTCCAGTAGGCCGACGCGGGCGCGGGGAGGGGGCTGGTGGAGGGGGTCGGCAACACGTCGGGCTCCGGGACTGGGGACAGCATGATCCCATCTCTACCCTTGGTGGGGTGCCCGCCACACGCGATGTCCGCACGCCAGTCGGTCGCGCCCGGTGCCACTATGAGGGCGCTGGCAACGTCACGCTCGTCCTCGGCCACGGCGCGGGAGGGGGCGTGGAAGCGCCCGACCTGCTCGCCGCCCGTGATGCCGGGCTGCAGGTGGGCCTTCGCGTCGTACGCGTCGAACAGCCGTGGCTGGTCGCCGGCAAGCGGGTCGCCGAGGCCCCCGCCCGGCTCGACCTCGCCTGGATGGCGGTGTGCGCTGCCCTCGCCGGCCCGCTCGTCGTCGGCGGTCGCAGCGCGGGTGCCCGCGTGGCTTGCCGAACGGCCACCACCACCGAGGCCGTGGCGGTCCTGTGCCTGGCCTTCCCGCTCGTCCCGCGTGGCCGGACAGCGAGCCGGGAGGCCGAGCTGGCCCGGCCCGACGTTCCGGTGCTCGTGGTGCAGGGGTCGCGGGACGTGTTCGGGGTCCCTGCTGGCGCGCACGTCGTCACGGCGGCGGATCACGCGTTCTCAGTGCGCAAGATGGACGGCCGGACCTCCCGGGACGTCGCGCAGGAGGTGCAGGCAGTCGTGGCCGCCTGGCTTGCTCAGATGGTGACGTAGACCTTCGTGGCCACCACCGCGTCGAGGTGCACGACCGTGCCGTTGACCTCGAGCGCTACCCGGCCGTCGACCGAGCCGGTCACCAGCACCTGCTGGCCGGGCATGAGGTGCTCGCGCTGGAGCGTGCGCATGTGCTCCAGCTGGGTCTGCAGGTGCTCGTCGATGCGGCGTACGACGCAACCGCTCCCCGGCGCCACCGTTGACAATGGCTGGATCGGCCCGATGTCGACGACGTTGGCCGAGCCGGGGATCGGGTTGCCGTGCGGGCAGGTGCCCGGGTCGCCGAGCAGATCGACGAGGTGGCGCTCGAGGTTGTCGCTGATGGCGTGCTCGAGCCGACAGGCCTCTTCGTGCACCTCCGACCACGGCATCTTCAGCACGTCCACCAGCAGCAGCTCGGCCAGTCGGTGGCGCCGCAGGACGGTCGTGGCGTAGGCCCGGCCGCTCTCGGTCAGGTGCAGGACGCGGTCGTCGTCCAGGGTCAGAAAGCCCTCTCGCTCGAGGCGCTTCACCGTCTCGCTGACAGCCGGCGCAGACCCCCCGCGGCGCTCGACGATGCGGGCCCGCATCGGCACGATCCCGAACTCCTCGAGCTCCAGCACGGTCTCGAGGTACTGGTCGACGGCCGGATGGTGCCCATGGTCATGCGACGCGCCCTGCGAGGAGCCGGAACCCTGAGCCATGGCCAGAGCGTACGACCGACGGTGGCGCACTCCCGACAGAGCCGCTGATAGCAGGGAACAAGCCTGATCGTCGACCGTGTTGTGACCAGCATCAGCGCGTCAGATCCAACAGGAGGGGCCGGTGACGGGCATGCAGGCCAGCAGTGCCAGCACACATGCCACCAGCAGTGCCGCCCGTGCCGTTAATGCAGCCAGTTTCGGCAGCAGGCCCTCCGGACGTCCCGTGCGGACGCAGCCCCCTAGGCTCACGCGGCCCCGTCGTAGCTCCGGCGTAGTCTCGGGCTTTGCCGTCGCGAAGATCGACCAGGAGGTGGGCACCGTCGAGACCGAGACCAGCGAGCAGCGCAGCGCGCGCTTCGAGCGCGATGCGCTGCCTTTCCTCGACCAGCTTTACTCGGCGGCGCTGCGCATGACGCGCAACCCAGCCGACGCCGAGGACCTGGTGCAGGAGACGTTCGTCAAGGCGTTCGCTGCCTTCCACCAGTTCGAGGAAGGCACCAACCTCAAGGCGTGGCTCTACCGGATCCTCACCAACACCTTCATCAACAACTACCGCAAGAAGCAGCGCCAGCCGCTCCAGTCGCCGACCGACGAGATCACCGACTGGCAGTTGGCCTCCGCTGAGTCGCACCAGAGCACAGGCCTGCGCTCGGCGGAGATGGAGGCGCTCGACCATCTGCCCGACAGCGACGTCAAGGACGCGCTGCAGAAGCTGCCCGAGGACTTCCGGATGGCTGTCTACCTCGCCGACGTCGAAGGATTCTCCTACAAGGAGATCGCGGAGATCATGGGTACGCCCATCGGCACCGTGATGTCCCGGCTGCACCGCGGTCGTCGAGGGCTGAAGAAGTTGCTCGCCGAGTACGCCATCGAGCGGGGTCTGGTCAAGGCTGGGAGTGAGGGATGAGCTGCGGCGACCCGCACGAGACGCCCTGCATCGACGTCCTCGCGGCGGTCTACCTCTACCTCGACGGCGAGCAGGACGGCCAGCACTACGACGAGATCCGCTTCCACCTCGACGAGTGCGCGCCCTGCCTGCGGCAGTACGGCCTCGAGCAGGCAGTGAAGGCCCTCGTCGCCCGATGTTGTGGTGCAGACCCGGTTCCGGTCGACCTGCGGGAGCGCGTGATGCTCCGTATCCAGGAGGTCCGCCTGGAGATCGACCACGCCGAGTACCGCGTCGACTAGCAGTCGCCGCGGCTAGGGTCGCGGGATGACCTGGTTGGTGACCGGCGGGGCCGGCTATATCGGTGCCCACGTGGTGCGGGCGATGGTGCAGGACGGCCAGCGGGTGGTGGCCTTCGACGATCTGTCCACGGGCGACTCCAGACGCGTAAAGGGGGCCGAGCTCGTCGTCGGCAGCGTGCTGCACGAGCACCTGGTCAACAACGTCCTGCGGGCCCACGACATCACCGGTGTCGTGCACATCGCGGCCAAGAAGCAGGTCGGCGAGTCGGTGGCCGATCCGCTGCTCTACTGGCACGAGAACCTGTCCGGGCTGGTGACCCTGCTGCGCGCCTGCCAGGCCCGGGGCGTCGAGCGGTTCGTGTTCTCCAGCAGCGCCGCGATCTACGGCCTACCCGACGTCGACCTCGTGAGCGAGGACACGCGGGGTGTCCCGCTGTCGCCCTACGGCGAGAGCAAGCTCGTCGGGGAGTGGGTCACCGCCGCCTGCGGCACCGCGTTCGGCCTGCGCACCATGGCGATGCGCTACTTCAACGTTGCCGGCGCCGCGACACCCGAGCTCGGCGACCCGGGTGTGTTCAACCTCGTCCCGCTGGTCTTTTTGGCCCTGTCCAAAGGTGAGCGGCCGCGTGTCTTCGGCGCCGACTACCCGACGCCGGATGGCACCTGTATCCGCGACTACGTCCACGTCGCCGACATCGCGGACGCCCACCTCGCCGCCGCCAGGGCCCTCGACGCGGGAGCGGCGTCAGCGACGTACAACATCGGGCGGGGTGCCGGCTCCAGCGTGCTGGAGGTGCTCCGGGTGATCGGGGAGGTCACCGGGCTGGACCCGGCGTACGACGTCGTCGCGCGCCGACCGGGCGACCCCGCACGGGTCGTTGCCGCGGTCGACCGGATCAAAGACGGGCTCGGGTTCACCGCGCAGCACGACCTGCGGTCGATGGTGCAGAGCGCCTGGGCCGGTTGGCAGTTGCGCCACCACTCGTGAAGCTGCTCGTCACCGGGGCAGCCGGCTTTGTCGGGAGCACCCTCGTCGACCGGCTGCTGGCCGAGGGGCACCGGGTCGAGGGCGTCGACGACCTGTCGACGGGGTCGCTGGCCAACCTCACCGACGCACGCGTGCAGGGCGGGCTGTCGTTCTCCCGGTTCGACGTCACCGACCCCGGGCTGCTCGATCTGGTCGCCCATGGACGACCGGAGGTCATCTTCCACCTCGCGGCCCAGATGGACGTGCGCAAGAGCGTCGCGGACCCGTTGCAGGACGCCCGCACCAACGTCCTCGGCACCATCAACGTGCTGGCGGCAGCAGCGCGCGCTGGGGTGCGCAAGGTGGTGTTCGCCAGCAGCGGTGGGACCGTCTATGGCCAGCCGAAAGTGCTGCCGGTGACCGAGCGGGCGGGGCTCGCACCGACGTCCCCGTACGGCGCCGCGAAGGTGGCCGGCGAGACCTACCTGATGACCTACCGCGCGCTGCACGGACTGCAGGGCACCGCGCTCAGGCTGGGCAACGTCTACGGCCCGCGACAGGACCCGCACGGCGAGGCCGGCGTCGTCGCGATCTTCGCCCGGGCGCTGCTTGCCGGTGAGCCGTCACGGATCTTCGGCGACGGGACGAGCCGGCGCGACTACGTCTTTGTCGACGACGTGGTCGACGCCTTCGTCCGTTGCCTCGGCGAGGCCGGCGACGGCCGTCGTTTCAACGTGGGGACCGGCACGTCGACGACCGTCCGGGAACTGCACCGCCGGATCGCCTCAGTGGTCGGGGCGCCCGACGAGCCGTCGTACGCCCCGGCCCGGACCGGCGAGCTGCAGGCGATCTCGTTGGAGTGCGCCGGCATCCGGCGGGCGCTCGGCTGGCAGCCCTTCACCTCGCTGGAGGACGGGCTTCGGGCCACCGTCGACTGGGCTCGCGGGAGGTAGCCGACAGCTCGCGCGGGACCAGATCAGGCGTTGGGACGGTTGCCGTGGTTGGCCTTGCTCTTCTTGCGGGCGCGGCGCTTGCGGCCTCTTTTGGCCATGGTGAACCTCCTCGTGACGGCCTATATGTTTG
>JANLPD010000615.1:0-3418 GCA_031367045.1 Frankiales bacterium
GTGGGCCGCCGTGCTCGTAGCTGCGGGAGCGCTCGTGGCGGCCGTCGCTGCGACGGCGGCCGCGCGTGTGGGTATCGCGTTCCTACTGACCACCGTGGTCATCGTCGCCGCCGTCGTCCTGCTGTTCGGCAGCCTGTTCCCCGATGTGATGCCCTCCAGCACCGACGCCGCCAACAGCCTCACTACGGCCAACGCCTCCTCCACCCCGTACACCCTGAAGGTCATGACGTGGGTCGCGGTGGGACTCACCCCCTTCGTCCTGCTGTACCAAGGCTGGACGTACTGGGTGTTCCGGCAGCGCATCAGCAGCTCCCACATGCCGGCGGCTAGTGGGCTGTCCCCGCTGGCTCGACGGACCTGAGCGGTCAGCATCAAGCCCCTCGACCCGCGTCTGCTCCGCGAGGTGCGGCCGGCGCGCCGCTACATCACGCTGACCTCCGCTGTCGGTATCGGCGTCGGTGCCCTCGTCGTCGTCCAGGCTCTGCTGCTCGCCGACGTCATCGCGGCTGTCTTTGCCGGGGCTGACGTCACCTCGAAGGACCGTGAGCTGGGCCTGCTCACCGGGGTGGTTGCGGCACGGGTTGCATTGGCGTGGGTCCAGGAGCGGTACGGGGAGCGGGCGGCGACTGCGGTCATCGCAGACCTACGGCACCGCGTCCTCGCTCACGCGGTCGCGCTTGGCCCGACATTCCTGCGGTCGGACCAGCGCTCGGGGGTCACGACCCTGGTCACCGCGGGTCTGGAGAACCTGCGCCCTTACCTCTCGCGCTACCTGCCGCAACTGCTCCTGACGGCCGTCGTCACACCAGCGCTGCTATTGGTCGTGGCACTACACGATCTGCTGTCGGCGGTCATCATCGCGATCACCCTGCCGCTGGTCCCGATCTTCATGGCGCTGGTCGGGTGGATGACGCAGAAGAACGCCATGCTGCGGTTGGCGTCGATGCAGCGCCTCAGCGCACAGGTGCTGGACCTGTTGGCGGGCCTGCCGACCTTGGTCGCACTCGGCCGTGAGCAAGGCCCCGCGACGCGGGTCCGCGAGCTAGGTGAGGCCCACCGGCGCGCGACGAATACGACGTTGCGGACGGCTTTCCTGTCGTCGATGGTGCTCGAGCTGCTCACCACGCTTTCGGTCGCGCTGGTCGCCGTCAGCGTGGGTCTTCGCCTGCTCTCCGGCTCACTGGACTTGCGAACTGCGCTCGTCGTGCTCATCCTCGCTCCGGAGGTATATCTGCCGCTCCGCCAGGTGGGCACCCAGTTCCACGCCAGCACCGACGGGCTCGCCGCCTTCGACCAGGCGTTCGGCGTCCTGGGGAGGCCACTGCCGCCGGTGGGCACCCAGCTGGCGCCGGACCTTCGTACCGCAATCATTGAAGTCCGCAACCTGGTCGTCCGGCACGACGGACGGCAGTACGCAGCACCGGACGGGGTGGACCTGACGCTGCTCCCGGGGACCGTGACCGCGGTGATGGGGCCCAGCGGGTGCGGTAAGTCGACGCTGGCTGAGGTCGTCCTGCGGCTGCGCACCGCTGACGAGGGCAGCGTGGACGTGATTGACCACGACGGTCGCCGGACGGCTCTGGCGGATATCGAGGCACGTTCGTGGTTGAACCAGACGGCGTGGCTCGGGCAGTCCCCGGTGCTCGTGCCAGGAAGCATCCGCGACAACACGGTCCTGTTCGCTGGTCACATCCCGGATGCGGAGCTGGAGGTGGCCGCGCGGGCGTCCGGCCTGGCGGAGGTTGTTGCGGGGCTACCGGAGGGGTGGGACACCTGTCTTGGTAGTGGTGGCCTCGGTCTGTCGGCTGGTCAGGGTCAACGGCTGGCGCTGACCCGGGTCCTGTTGACTGATGCGGCGCTGGTCGTCCTGGACGAGCCATCTGCGCACCTGGACCGAGCCGCCGAGACGGTCGTGCGAGAAGCCGTCAGCGCGCTCAGCGAGGCGGGACGCACCGTGCTGCTCATCGCCCACCGTCCTGCCCTCGCGGCCGCCGCTGACCACGTCATCTCCCTCGCGTTGCCGTCAACAGCACAACCGTCGGCTGCCGAGGTACCGGTGGCCGACGCCCGGGCCACCGCAGGTGCGGGAGCATGACGGTCGCGACGACGACCCGCGGGGCCCTGCGGGCGACGCTGGTGGTCCTGGCGCCCTCGAAATCACGTACGACGGCCGCTGTCGCCGCCGGCGCGACCGCTCTGGGCAGCGCGGTCGCGCTCATCGCGGTGTCAGCCTGGCTGATCTCCCGGGCTGCGCAGCACCCGTCCATCGTGGTCTTGTCCGTCGCGGTCGTCGCCGTCCGCGCTCTCGGTGTCTCCCGCGGCGTGTTCCGCTACCTGGAGCGTCTGACGTCGCATGATGTCGCGCTTCGCTGCATGGTCCGGCTGCGCGAGCAGCTGTATCGGCGACTGGCCGCAGCGGACCGTTCTGTGGTCGCCGGACTGCGTCAGGGTGACCTCATGGCACGGGTCGGCGCGGACGTCGACCTGGTTGGGGACGTCCTGGTCCGGGGCTTGCTGCCGTTCGCCGTTGCCTCGGTCGTGTGCGGCGCAGGTGTGGCGCTCCTAGCTGTCGTGCTGCCTGCCGCCGGCGCCATCCTCGGCTGCTGCCTGCTCGTCGCGTTCGGGCTGGCGCCGTGGCTCGCTGGCGTCGCCGCGTCGCGTGCGCACCAGGTCGCCGACGAGACCGCCGGGGAGCTGTCCGCGCTCGCGCGCGAGCTGCTTGACCACGCGACGGAGCTGACCATCGTGGGCAGGGTCGAGCAGCGACTCGCCGGAGCCGCACGCGCGGAGGCTTCCCGCGCCCGCGCCCTGGACGATGCGGCCCGCCCTGCTGCCTGGTCGGCCGCTCTCTCCACCGCGGCGATGGGCGCGGCCGTCGTCGCCTGCCTGTACGTCGGCGCCGCCGCCGTCGCCGGTGATCGCCTGGCTCCTGTGATGCTGGCAGTGGTGACCCTGACCCCCTGGCGATGGTGGAGGTGGTCGGCCCGCTCCCGGCAGCCGCTGCGGCGATCGTGCGAGCCCGCCTCGCTGCCCAGCGGCTGCGACCACTGCTCTACCCGACACCGCAGGCGAGCAGCCCGCCGGCGGCCTGTTCTGGCGCGGTCGAGGCGGATCTGCACCCAGGCGCGTTGAGCGCGCACGACGTGTCCTGCGCGTGGCCGGGACGCCGGCCTGCGGTCACCGGCGTCACCGCGGAGGTCGTCCCGGGACAGGTCCTGGCCATCACCGGTCCCAGCGGAGGCGGCAAATCCACCCTGCTGCGGACCCTGGCCGGCCTGCTGACACCCGCAGCGGGCAGCGTCTCGCTAGCTGGCACGCCGCTCGTCGCCATCGAGCCGCACGCGCTTCGTCGGCTGGTCACCATGACCGCCGAAGACGCGCACGTGTTCACCACCACGCTTCGCGACAACCTGCTCGT
>JANLPD010000663.1:0-2350 GCA_031367045.1 Frankiales bacterium
TCGGCCCAGGAAGTCGGTCGCCGGACGAGTGGGCAGGTGTCCGAGCGGCCGCACGTTGTTCGACGCGGTGAGGGCGCTGGCGGCCGCAGATGGGATCATGGTGTCCTCCGGGTGTCCGTAGGTGCACTGGCGACGCTAGGCAGTCTGGGTTTCCGCGAAACGACCCGCGTATTTCCGGCTTGTCTCGACTTGGTGCACTTCCGGGGTCCTCCCACGCGGCTCCCACTGTCCGGGTTGTTACCAGGAACCCCTTCGCCGGCGGGTGCTGCTTCTGCGCCGGGGCGCTGTCCCGAAGATCGATCGGGAGATCTCACGTCCCGCGGCGCTGGCTGCGGAGCGGGCGAACGACCTGAAGATGCTTGAGCCAAGCGCCCCGGCGATCGCGCCACCGACGCCGGCCGCAAGCCCGCCCCCGTGGCCCTCCTGCTCCTGATCCCCCTGCTGCTCCTGGGCCGCCTCGTCCTGCTCCGGCGGGGCCACCTTGGCAAGCAGTCGCTCGTACGCCGAGTCGCGGTCCAGCGCAGTCCCGTACTCCGCCAGCAGGGGGGACGCCGCCACCAGGCTCTTCTGCTGTTCCGGGTCCAGCTGCGCCATGAGCGAGGCCGGCGGCCGCATCCGGGTCCAGGCCACCGGGGTCGGAGCACCCGTCTCGGACAGGATCGTGATGACGGCCTCGCCGATGCCGAGCTGCGTGAGCAGCTCTTCCAGGTCGTAGACATTGGACTTCGGGAACGTCCCGACGGTTGCCTTGAGAGCCTTCGCGTCGTCCGGGGTGAACGCTCTCAGCGCGTGCTGCACGCGGTTGCCAAGCTGGGCGAGGACGTCGTTGGGTACGTCCTTGGGGGTCTGCGTCACGAAGAAGACCCCGACCCCCTTCGAACGGATGAGGCGGACCGTCTGCGCGATCGCGGTGAGGAAGGCCTCGCTCGCGTCGTCGAACAGCAGATGCGCCTCGTCAAAGAAGAAGATGAGCTTGGGTTTGTCGATGTCCCCGACCTCTGGCAGGTCGTGGAACAGGTCTGCCAGCATCCACATCAAGAAGGTGGAGAACACCTTGGGTCGGTCCTGGAGCCCCTGCAGCTCCATGATCGAAAGCACTCCCTTGCCGTCCGGGGTGACCCGCAGGAGGTCCGCCGTGTCGAACTCCGGCTCGCCGAAGAAAACACCAGCACCCTGGTCCTCCAGCGCGATGAGGTCGCGCAGGATCACGCCGGCGGTGGCCGACGAGAGGCCACCCAGGCCCGCCAGGTCGGCCTTACCCTCGTCGCTGGTGAGGTGGGAGATCACCGCCCGAAGGTCCTTGAGATCGAGCAGCGGGAGACCGGCCTTGTCGGCGAAGTGAAAAACCAGGCCGAGGCTGCTCTCCTGGGTGTCGTTGAGGGCGAGAACCTTGGCGAGCAACGTAGGGCCGAAGGACGTCATCGTCGCTCGCACCGGGACGCCGGTGCCCACGCCGCCGAGGGTCAGGAACTCGCACGGGAAGCCGCGGGCCTGCCAGTCGACCGCGGTGTCGGCCGCGCGCTTGGTGATGCGGTCGCTCGCGACGCCGGGCGCGGCCATGCCGCTCACGTCGCCCTTGATGTCGGCCAGGAAGACGGGGACACCGGCATCGGAAAGCTGCTCCGCGATCAGCTGGAGCGTCTTGGTCTTGCCCGTCCCTGTTGCCCCGGCGACCAGGCCGTGCCGGTTCAGCATCGACAGCGGCATCCGCACTCGGGCCGTCGGGTACGCGGCACCCTCGAGCACCAGCGCCCCCAGCTCGAGGGCCGGGCCCTCGAACGCGTAGGCCTTGCCCAGCTCGTACGCCGTCTCGTCGTTCGTCGTCATGCTGCCGAACCTAGCCAGGACGTCCAGCCCGGCCACGTAGGGTTGGCCCCGTGAGCGACCGGTTGGTGTGGGTGGACTGCGAGATGACCGGGCTCGAGCTCGGGTCGGACCTGCTGATCGAGGTGGCGGCGCTGGTCACAGACTCCGATCTGAACGTCCTCGGCGAGGGCATCGACGTAGTGATCGGGGCGACCGCAGACGAGCTGGACCGGATGCCGGATGTCGTGCGCGACATGCACGCGACTTCGGGTTTGACGGACGCCGTCCTGGCCTCGACCGTGACACTCGCAGAGGCGGAGGAACGGGTCCTGGCCTACATCAAGGCGTACGTCCCCGAGCCCAAGAAGGCGCCGCTGTGCGGCAACTCGATCGGAACCGACCGCGGCTTCCTGACGCGGGACATGCCGGAGCTGGACGCCTGGCTGCACTACCGGATGGTGGATGTGTCGTCGGTGAAGGAGCTGGCCCGCAGGTGGTTCCCGCGGGCCTACTTCAACTCGCCAAAAAAGGGCGGCGGGCATCG
>JANLPD010000626.1:0-5034 GCA_031367045.1 Frankiales bacterium
CGCCGGGTTAACTGGCTGGGGGTCGATGCGGGTGACGTGACGGCCGTTGAGCGACGCGCACCGTTTGACGAGTTCGACAGCACCGGCGACGAGAGGTATCTGGCAGCGCTCGAGCACGAGGAACACAAAAGGCACCTCGAACGTGTCGAGGTGCCTGATGCGATTCCTGTCTTGCTTGGATCTTCTCGTGCTTCCTTGACGAACTCCACTCGACACTTGGGTTCGAGTAAGGCTGTCATGGTGGAGGTGCCGGGAATCGAACCCGGGTCCTCCGGTACCAAAGCAGGGCTTCTCCGGGCGCAGCTGGCGTTGCTTTTCTCAGCTCTCCCGATCCTGCCAGCAGTCCGGGAACGAGCTCAGCCACGGTAATTCACCACCCGCCCCCGTGGCCAAAGCGGGTGGTGGTCCTCCAAACGGTGCCAGGTCCCAGGCCGGAGGCACTCCTGGGCTGACAGCGACGCACTAGCTGCTAGGCAGCGAGGGCGTACGCGCGCGGACTGTTGTCGGCGCTTGTTTGTTTTCCGACGGGTCGTTAACGAGATGATCGTCGGCTTCCTCGGCCCGCTTCCCCTGCCCCGACATCCGGAGTCGAGACCTGTCACCCCCTTCTGTGGGTCACAACCAGACTAACGCCGTACGCCGTCGGCAGCTGCGTCAGGGACCTTCGCGCGGCAGTCCAAGCAGCTTCGCACCGTTGTGATGCAAGACGTCCCGCAGCCAGTCGTCGCCCAGATCGAGCCGGACGAGCACCTCGACCTGGTGGGCATAGGTGTGCGGCGTGTTCGGGAAGTCGCTCCCGAAGACCACCCGGTCCTGCAGGCTCAGCAGCGTCGGAAGCAGATCGCGGGGGAACGGCATGGCGGCCTCGGTGAAGTCCGTGAACGCCATCGTGGTGTCCAGGTGCACCCGGGGGTGGCGACCCGCGAGGGCAGCGAAGTCGGCGTACTCCGGCATGCCCATGTGCGCGATCACGGCTGTCAGCGAGGGATGGCGCGCGAGGACCTCGCCGAAGGGCCCGGGGCCGGTGAAGGCGCCAGGCATCGGTCCCCCGCCGCAGTGCACGACGACCGGGACAGCCGCCTCGGCCAGCAGACCCCAGACGCCGTCGAGCAACGGGTCGCGGGGGTCGTAGGCGCCGACCTGGACATGGCTCTTGAACAGCCGGGCCCCCCCATCGAGCGCCGCACCGACGTAGGCCTCCGCTCCCGCCTCCGGGTAGAAGGTCGCCGTCTGGACGACATCCGCATGCTGGGCCGCGAAGTCGGCCGCCCAGGTGTTCAGCCAGGCCGCCATATCTGGCTTGTGCGGGTAGACGAGCGAGGGGAACGCGAGGACGCCGAGGGCCCGCAGGCGCTCGAGCCGGTCCTGCTCCTCGGTACGGTAGGCGATCGGCCAGGGGGTGCCGGTCAGCGGCCCCACCTGGTCGAAATAGGCCCAGACCTTGGCCATCACGTTGTGCGGCATGAAGTGCACGTGCATGTCGACCAGACCAGGCAGGCCGAGGCCGTACCAAAGCGCAGGTACGTCCTCGTCCTGCAGGGCCCCGGTCAGGTCCGTCCCTTGATGCGTCGACCCATTTCCTTGCGGATCTCGTTCTGGGCGTCGCGCTTGGCGAGCACTTGGCGCTTGTCGTAGGCCTTTCGGCCCTTGCCCAGACCGAGCTCGACCTTCGCCCGACCGTCGCTGAAATACAGCGACAATGGGATGAGCGCGTTGCCGCTCTCCTTCAGCTTGCCGATGAGGCGCAGGATCTCCCCCTTGTGCATCAGCAGCTTGCGCTTGCGGCGGGGGGCGTGGTTGTTCCAGGTCCCCTCGGTGTATTCCGGGATGTGGACCCCGAGCAGCCACACCTCGCCGTCCTGCACGTCGGCGTAGCCGTCCACCAGCGAGCAGCGGCCCTGCCGCAGCGACTTCACCTCGGTCCCGGTCAGGACGAGCCCGGCCTCCCAGGTCTCGTCGATCGAGTAGTCGTGCCTGGCTTTCTTGTTCTGGGCAACAAGCTTGCGACCAGCCTCGCGGGGCATCAGCCCCGCCCGCCGGGCGCGCTCCCGGCGGCGGCAAGCAGACCGGTGAGCACCTCGACGGCGCGTGTCTCGGCGACGGCGGGGTCACTGCCGGGCGCAACGTCGATGTCGGGCTCGGGCCCGACGCCCTCCAAGGAGCGGCCGGTGGGCGTCGTGTAGCGGGCGACGGTCAGTTCCAGGGCCGACCCGTCCGACAGCATTCGCGGCTCCTGGACGCTGCCCTTGCCGAAAGTCCTGGAGCCGACAATGACCGCGCGACCGCGGTCCTGCAGCGCGCCGGCTACGACCTCGGCAGCGCTGGCGGTGCCGCCGTCCACCAGCACGACGAGCGGGGTAGAGGTGTCTCCGCTGCCGACCGCGTCGAGCCGCTGGGTCGGACCGTCACGACGCGTGTAGGTGACGACGGTGCCCCCGTCCAGGAACACCGAGGCGGTCTCCACCGCCTCGTCGAGCAGACCGCCTGGGTCGCCGCGAAGATCCAGCACGACGCCGGTGACCCGCTGGGTGCGCAGTCTTGCCAGGGCGGAACGGACCTCGTGGCCTACGCCGCGGGTGAACGATGGGACGGTGATGCGGGCAACGCGAGGACCGCTTGCCCGCATCGGCACCATCGACACCACGACCCCCGAGGCGGGGACGCTGGCGCGCTGCAGGGTGACGGTGCGGACGCTGGCGCCACGGCGGTAGAGCACCGTCACCACCGACCCGACGGGGCCACGCAGGGCGGCGGCGGCGATCGGTGCGGCCAGCCCCTTCGTCGTACGCCCGTCGACGGCGCGGACCTCGTCCGCAGCGCGCAGCCCTGCCCTGGCAGCGGGTGAACCGGGGGTGACCTGGGCGACGATCACGCGGCCGTCGTCGGAGCGCAGCCACACGCCGACGCCGACGTAGTCGCCCGCGCTACCGGTGCCGTCAGCGCTCCAGGTACCCCACTGGTCGCCGGCAGCCTTGAGCATCCCCTGGATGGCGGCGGCCGAGAGCGTGTCGCGGTCGACCGGGCGCAGCGACTGTTGCTCGATCTGTTGAGCCGCCTCGTCGAGCGGCCCGACCGAGCCCGGCTTGGTCGCGGACGGCGCAGCGGCATCGGGGGCGCTGCCCACGCCGGCGACAACCCCGACGCTGAAGGAAACCGCGAGCGCCGCAAGAGAGGCCACCGCGACGACGGAGCGGCGGACAGTCGGGCGCATGGCGTCCAGTCTACGGCGGTGAGACGTAGCCGAGCGGGTCTACCGGCGTCCCGTCGAGGCGGACCTCGAAGTGCAGGTGGGGTCCGGTGCTGTTGCCCTCGTTGCCGACGCGACCGACGGGCTGTCCGCGCGAGACCCGCTGACCGACGCTCACCAGCAGGGCTGACATGTGGGCGTAGCCGGTCGTGACGTCCTTGCCGTTCTGGCTGCCGTGGCTGATCTGGACCAGCGTGCCGTAGCCCGACACCGGGCCGGCAGAGACCACGACACCGTCCTCGGCGGCCCAGACGTCGGCGCCATAGCCGGCCCCGATGTCGATCCCGGCGTGCAAGCGCAGGTCGCCGTAGATCGGGTGGATGCGGTAGCCGAAGCCGCTGGTCAGCGGGCCGTCGGCCGGCCAGAGCATCCGTCCGGTCGCCTGGCGGGCCTTCTGCGTGCCGGCGATTCTGCGGGCTTCGGCGGCGGCCTTGAGCCGGGCGGCGAGCGCCGCCGAGGCGGCCTGAGCATCGCGGTAGCCCTGCAGGTCTGCGGCGCGTTGGGAGGCGGCAGTGGCATAGGCCGCACGTTGCTGCGCGTACAGCGCGGCCACGCGCGCGCTCGCCGCCTCGGCCCTGGCAGCCACCGCCCGGGCGCGGTCCTCGCTCTGCGCGGCGGTACGCCGGGTCTGCTCGAGTGCCGCCTGGTCCGCCTTGAGGCCGGCCGTTGTCGTGGCCAGAGCCACCCGATCGCCGTTCAACCTGATCAGGCCGTCGTCCAGGCCCTGGAACACCACCTTGAGCATCTGAGCGCGGTCGATGAGGGCCTGCGGGGACCCCGAGTCCAGGATGAGCACGACGTCGCCGAGCGGTCCCTGCTGGTAGCTCCGCCTGGCGAGCAGTCCGATCGTGGCGCGGCCCTTCGCGACCCGGTCGGTGGCCTCGGCGACCCTGCGCTGGCCGGCTGCTGCCAACAGCTCTGCTTTGCGAACGGCCGTGGTGGCCGCCTGGGCGAGGGCCTCTGCGCCGGCGAGCTCGCCGCGGGCCCGGGCGACGTCACGCTGGGCGGCCGGGAGCTGGGACTGGACGGCTGACAGCGACGCTGCGGCGGCGCGAAGGGCAGCGGTGGAGTCCTCCAGCGCGCCGGCCGCGGCAGCAAGGCGCTGGCGCTCGTTGTCGGCGCCCGCCGGCGGGGCGGCGATCAGGGAAGCAGCGAGAGCGGCGAGGAGGGCACCACACAGGACCAGGGAGGGGGCTCGGCGCACGCTGCTGCTCCTCAACTCGGAAGGGCCCGCTCTGGCCCGGCAGCGGCCCCGGTGGTCCCAGGAGCCACATGGTTACCACGGCAAGCCGGCTCCGCGCAGCCATCCACCGTCAAACCCGCAGGTGGCGGCGAAGCGTCACGAAGGATGACATCCCCGACAGCAGCACCCCGACCAGGATCAGCCACGGGATGGTGCTGATCACCGCGTCCCAGCCGATGAACGCGGTGAACTTCAGGCTCGGCTTGAGGACCTTGTCGATGAGAAAGAACTTCATCGCCACGACCCCAACCACGGCGAAGACCGAGCCGACGAGGCCAGCCAGCACGCCCTCCAGGAGGAACGGCAACTGGATGTACATGTTGCTGGCACCGACCAGGCGCATGATCCCGGTCTCGCGCCGTCTGCTGAAGGCCGCGACCCGGATCGTGTTGCTGATGAGCAGCAGGGCCGCGACGACCTGGAGCCCGGCGACGATCCAGGAGACCAGCGTGAGCTTCGACAGCAGGTTGAAAAGCGGCTCGACCAGCTTGCGCTGATCCGAGACGGTGTCGACACCGGGCTGGTCGCGGAGCGCACTCGCCAC
>JANLPD010000683.1:0-4136 GCA_031367045.1 Frankiales bacterium
GAACCCGCGCAGCAAAGTCGGGGCAATCCCTAGTCGCACCATGCGGCCGCGGACGAAGCGCTCGGCGGCGGCGGCCAGGTGGCCGTTACCGAGAAAGACCTCCTCGAAGCCGGCCAGGTGCGACCAGCTACCGGGACGGGAGCGGACAGCGCCTACGGTGTCGAGGTAGAGGGCATAGGAAAGGGGGAGCTTTATGACGTCGTACATCGGGAGACCGGTCGAGCTGCTCAGCTCGAGGTCGACGACGCCCGAGACGGATCCGCGGCGCATCAGCAGGTTGCCCATCCAGAAGTCGCCGTGAACCGCAGTGGTGCAGACCCGGACACCGGCAAGCTGGGCGCCCGCCTGCCCAAACAACTCAGTCAGCAAGGCGTCGTCGGCTATCTCGCGCAGGTATTCACCGAGCGCAGTGACATCGACCTCGGTGTCTGGGCCGCGGGTCTGTTCGTGCAGCTCGTCGAGCCACTCGGCAGCGCGGTCGAAGTCTGCGACGACGGCTCGCGGACGCGCGAGGTGGCGTGCCGACAGGTAGTCCACGAGCATCGCCCTGCCCGGGAGAGCCGACAGCCACAAGACATCCTCGTCCAGGGCAAGCACCCGGGGGCAGGTGGCCTGTACCAGCGACCACCCGTGGCTTTGCCAGTCGATCGCCGCGTCAGCCTCGGCACGTAGCACCGCTGACCCGGCCGTCGAGCGGGCCGCCTTGGCCACGGCAACCACCGCCCCGCGGTCATCGAGCAGGAACACCGTGGTGGCCTTGGCGGCCTCCTTCTTCATCGAAAGCGTCAGCGCCGACACCGGCGGGCGATCGGGTAAGCCCCAAGCCGTCCAACGGGCCCGCGCCTGCTCGACCAGCGTGGTCATCGGTTCCGCCTCAGCAACACGACCTGGGACGGCAGAACCCAGGACCAGACGCGTCCGGGCACCCGCGCCATCACCACGGGCAGGGCGATCATCAGCGCGCGACGTGCCCGTCGGGCCCGGCCAGCGGGGGCATAGGGCAAGAACAGCGTCTGCATCAACAGGCGCGCTCCGCCGCGGGACACTGGCAGGGTCGCGAGCGGCCGGCGGTGGTTCGGGATCGGAGCGTACCGAGCAGCAACGGCAAATCCCCTCGGTTGTCTGCGTCGCGAGGGGCCGCCGACACAGAGCCAACCACCCGCACCGACAAGAGCTGCCGCCCGGCCGGCGTCACCCCTACCGGCGTCCGCCAGCAGCACTCCGGCAAAGGCACGAGCGGGCGCGGCGTCGAGGTTGGCCACCACGAGCCCGCGACAGGACGGCGGCGTCGACGACGAGACCACCAGCACGTCGGGTCCGAGGCTGGGGACCAAGGCAAACCAGCTCGGCCAGGTGACCTCGCAGACCCGAGCAGGAGGGGCCGTGGGGAGGACTGCTTCCATGGCGTGACCCCCTGGACCACGAGCGCACTGCGCGTCGAACCGCATCTGCAGATCTGACTCCCGCAGTGAGCCTGGGGCATGCTGCAAACGGCGTACACAGACCTGCTTGACCCTCGTGTGGGCCTACGCCGAATGCGGGTGACCGCCAGAACCGGGTGGGTGGCACGGTCAGCACCTCGGGCAGGGCTTGAGGTGAGGGGGACAAGTCGTGGCGCAGGGCGTGGCCCACAATGCCAGCGCGCGGGGCGTCGCCCACAATGCCAGCGCGCAGGTCGTGACCTTTGCGCTTCGGGCAACGAGCAGCGTGATCCTGCTGGCAGTCCTCGGTCACTGGTACGGTCCCAGCCACGTCGGGGCCTACACCTTCGCCCTGCAATTCACGACCTTGTTCATCTTCCTCGCCGGCCTTGGCCTGCAGAACCTGGTGGTGCGCGAGATCAGCCGCGCCCCGGACAGCACCCGTGCGTGGATCGACCTCGCCAGCGGCCTGCTGCTTGTCTCCAGCGGTGTCACAGTCGTCCTGAGCCTGGTGCTCTCAACACTGCTTCCTCACGACAGCATCGACGTTGTTGTCGCAGTCGGGCTCGCAGCGGTGGGGCTGGTTGGGCAAACGCTCGGCGCCCTGCTCGCCGGAGCCTTCTACGCCCGCGAACGGATGAGCGTCGAGACCATTGCGACGCTGTTTGCCGAGGTCGGTTTCCTGGCTGCGGGACTTGCTGTGCTCAGCGTGACCGGCTCCTACCTCGACCTGATTGGCGTCTACGCCGTCTCGCGCCTCGTGCTACCCGCCGTGCTGCTGCGCAGCTACCACCGGGACATCGGTCCGGTGCGACCCACCGTGCGGCTCGATCGGGCCCGACCGCTGCTGCGACGGGCCGTGCCGTTCTTCTTGGACGACCTGCTGACCTCCATCTACGTGCGAGCCGACGTGACTTTGGTCCAGCTCTTTCGCGGGACCCGCGAGGTCGGTCTCTACACGAGCGCAACGCTGCTCGTGCTGACGCTCAACATCCTCGCCCGTGTCCTCAACTGGTCGCTCTACCCGCGGCTGAGCCGCACCGCCGGCTCCGACCCGGCCGCCTTTCGGGCCACCGTTCGCACGTCGGTGCGGATGCTCGCCCTCATCGGGTTCCCGCTCGCCGTCGGCCCCTACCTGCTCGGCCAACAGGTGATGTCGCTGCTGTGGGGGCCACGCTTCGCCGCCGCGCTACCTTGCTACCTGCTGCTCTGCGCGGTGGTCCCGATCCGTTTCCTCGGTCACACCACCGGTACGGCGCTGACGGCGTCCGACCGTCAGTCACAACGGACCCGCGCGGTCGGGGGCGCCGCCCTGCTCAACGTCAGCCTCAACCTCTGGCTCATCCCGGCCTACGGCTTCTACGGCGCCGGCATCGCCACCGTCGTCACCGAGCTGGCCCTGACGATCACCTATAGCGTTCTGCTGCTGCGTGCGGTGGGGCCGTTCTGCAAGGCCGCCGACCTGCTGCTCCCGGCCTTGGCGTGTGTTCCGATGGCCGGGGTGATCCTGCTCCTGCGTGACAGCTCGTCACTCGCCGTCTCGGTCCTGGCGGGCGCTGTCGCCTACAGCGCGGCTGCAGTCCTCACCCGCGCGGTGAACATCGCCGAGCTCCGGCCCCCGCCACAGGTGCTGCCGATCAGGTCGGTCGCAGCCGCTCCTTGCAGAGAATGCCTGACGGCGACAACCCGCGCAGGAGCGACATGACGCGGGACGTCGGCGGGGTGCTGCTGGAGCCCGCGTTCGGCCCGGCGACAGCGGCCCTGCGGAGCTATCTCACCCCAGCTGGAGGTGATGGAGGGGAGCCGGACATCCGGGTGAGGTGGGGCGACGTTGCCGTGGACCGGCCCACCCGCACCGTCGCCCGCCGTCTCGAGGTGGCGCTGTCCGGTCCACCAACGCTATTTTGGAGCAGCGCCGCTGGCCTGCCCGTCGACGTGAAGGCCACCTGGGAAGGTGGGCGGCTGACCCTGACGGCCAGCCTGGCCCGCAACCGGCGGGAGCAGCTGCTCCGCCTGGCCCGGCCGCAGCGGCTCCCCCAGCAGCTCCTCTACCTGCTCGGCATCTACCCCTCGGCGTGGGTGGCGCGGCACCGTCACGGCGCCGTGCTTTTGCACGCGTCCGCAGTCGTACTCGACGGCCACGGCCTCCTGGTCGCAGGCCCCGGGGGGGTGGGCAAGTCCAGCCTCGCGGCAGCCGCGTTGAGCCTCGGCGGGCACCTGGTCAGCGACAACCTCGTGCTCGCCACGGCCGACCGGGTGCGCGGTTGGCGAGAGCCCGTTCGGCTCACTACTGGGACGAGCGACCGTGCCGCGGGACTCACCGATGTGGGCGGCAACGGATGGCACGGACGCCGTGACCACCTGCTCGCTGAAGATCGCTGGGCGCCTTCGTTACGACCCCACCTGGTGCTGCTTCCCAGCTTGGCCGGGCGGGCCGCCGTGCACCCAGAGCAGGATGCCGCCGCGTTCGCCGCCCGACTCGTCGACCTCGGGTCGCTGGCCGGCGAGCTGACCCGCTGGCCGGCGTTCGCGACCGCGCTCGACAGCCTCGACGACCGCCCGGTCGTCGCCCCCCAGGAAACCGTCGCGCGCCTTCTTTCGGGCGTACCGCTACGCCGCGTCGACCTGTCGCGGACCACAGACCCGGACGCGCTGCGAGAGCTCGTCCGTAGCCTCATAGGCGCCCTACCGACTGGAGTCACCAACCCATGACCG
>JANLPD010000003.1:0-3949 GCA_031367045.1 Frankiales bacterium
ACGAGGCCGCTAATAAGGCCCGCGGTGTTGCACCGACCTCCGCCCCGAACGAGGCCGCTAATAAGGCCCGCGGTGTTGCACCGACCTCCGCCCCGAACGAGGCCGCTAATAAGGCCCGCGGTGTTGCACCGACCTCCGCACGGTGTGACCTCCGCACGGTTGGACCTCCGCACCGTGTGACCTCCGCACCGTGTGACCTCCGCACCCTGTTGCCCACGCCGACCGGTTGGCCAGCAAGATCAGGGCCGTTGATCACGGGTCAGCGACGGTGCGGGTCCGCGATCAGCGGCCCTGATCTTGTGCGTCGCTGTCCTGAAGGAGCTTTTCGCGGCGGTTTGTCGCCAACTGGCGGGCACTCAGGGGGAGCAGCGGCCCGATCGGCTCGACGACGAGGCCCTTCGGTAGTGCCACCGACCGCCGCCTCTGCGCCCTTCCGAGGAAGTCTGACGCCCATTGAGACGGGTCGCTGCGAAACCGGAATGGCGAAATGTGAGCGAGCTCCAGACCGGTGTTGGTGAACGTTTCGTGCCGGACAAACGTGGCGTCCATCCCCTCGTCCGAGCCGTGGTGCCGCACGGAGTCCGTCTCGTTAGCCAGCCCGATCAAAGGCACGTACAGGTCGAGAGCACCAAGCCGGACGCCCTCGTACCAGATCCATGGATTGAGAAAGAACGGTGGAAGTCCGCGGATCCCGGCGGCGACGTCGGCGACCTCCGCTTCAGGAGCTGAGCGTGCTCCTCGATCCCAGTCGTCGAGCGTCCTCGCGAGCAGCGCGCCGCCGCCGCGGGGGCCGCGCGCCAACTCTTCCCGCATGAGAGACACCTGGATGCGCCGGTCGGCCAGCGCAGCCAGCACGAGTGCACGAACCGTCCGCAGGTCCGTCTCCCAGCGCGCAGCATCGGCAACCGCGCGGTGCACCGGCGCGAGCGGCCAGCCGGCCCGCGAGAACGCCTCCGGGAGACGGCGTGTCCGATGAGGCCGGACCAATGGTCCCCCGACGGCTTTGTTGCGGTGCTCCACGAGTACGTCGATTCCCAGGGTGGCCGGCGCGTCGCGCAGGCCGTACCGCCGGCAAGCCATCGCACCGCTGACCACGACCTCGTCCTGCACCGCGGCTTGCACCGCCTCGAGGAGCAGTTCGTCGGAGGTCTGAGCTTCCAGCAGCCACAGACCGCTGGACATGCGAGTCCACCCCTCCCTCGCCGGCAGCTCGGGGTCGATCAGCAGGGTGCGAAGCCGTCGCGACGTCATCAGGCCGGCGCGCGGAGTGTCGTCGAGACCGAGCCGCCGCCAAGTGGAGTTGAGCATGATCGGAGCAGACCCGACTTTCCCCTGCCATGGACAGGGACGGCCGCAGATCTGTGGGTAAGCGCCGGTGGCGCCGGTCCCGGGGACGCGACCCCCGTCCGTCTGCCGCACCCGCCCCCAGGGTCGCTCCGTAGCGCGCCAAGCCGCCGAGCAGAGTGCGGGGCGGCTTTGGGGCGTGACGCCGCATGATCGGGGCCGAAGATCGCGGATGACAGGGCACACCGACCCGTGATCAGCGGCCCCGATCATGCGGGGATGAGGGAGGCCGGCCACGGGAAGGGATACCGCGGACCGTGGGGACGTGTGACCCGTGGGGACGTGTGATCCGTGGGGACGTGTGACGCGTGGGGACGTGTGGCCCGCAGGGACGTGTGGCCCTCAGGGGAAACGAGGGGGGAGCGCGCAAGGCAAGCGCGCAGGTGAAGCGCGGAGGGAAGCGCGAGCCCCGCGCTCAGCGAACGGCAGTCTGGCCGCGGGCGTAGCAGACATCGGTGGCAGAGCGGGTGAAGCCCAGGCGCTCGTACACACCAATCGCGTTGGTGTTGGCCTCATCGACGTACAGCATGACCTCGGTGAGCCCGCGCTCCTGCAGCGAGTGCAGGCCGAGCAACGTGAGCGCCGGACCCAGCCCGCGGCCCTGCTCGTCCGGGTGCACGCCGACGACGTACACCTCACCGACGGCCTCGTGCGCGTGGTCCGGGCTCCCCTCGGTCCCGCCGTGCACCTTGGTCCAGTGGAACCCGACCAGCCGGTCGGCACCGTCCACCGAACGGAACGCCAGGAAGAAGCCGGCCGGATCGAACCACTTCTCCTTCTCGCGCAGCATGACCTCGTCGAGGCCCCAGCCGCCCTGGTCCGGGTGGTCGGCGAAGGCGAGGTTGTTGACTGCGGTCCACTCCTGCTCGTCGCGCCCGACCTGGAAGGTCCGGACGCTCACGCCCGGAGGCAGGCGCACCTCGGGCAGCGTCGCGTCCAGCGGCATCCGCATCTGCCACAGCGTGCGCATGGAGGCGAAGCCCATCCCCCTCGCGAGGGCGCCGGCGGCCGCGTGCTCTCCGTGGGCCCACAGCCGGAGCCGACCGTCGAGGGACTGCCGGAGCAATTCGTCGACGAGCGCCTGACCGACGCCGTGGTGACGCGCGGCCGGGGCAACGGCGAGCTCGGCGCTCGGGCCGGCTACCGGGTCGGTGACGTCGAGATGCGCGTAGCCGATCAGCTCGCCAGAGGGCGACCGGGCGAGAAGGTGGCGTACGTCGGTGTCACCGCCCTTCGGCAGGTGCAGCATCACGTGCTCCGACAGGGGCGGGACGCCGTCGGCGGCCTCCACCGCCTTGACGAGCCAGCGGACCTGCTCGACCTGCTCGGCGTCGAGGCGTCGAAGCACGTCGGGAGTCACATCCAGACGCTACAAGGGGTTCGCCGGCAAGCTCAACCGCAAACAAGGGAGTACGCCGGGGCGGGTGGCCAGTTCCGTCGTACGCGTGCCGGCTGTTGGCAACGAGCAGCGGTCCTCAGACCTGGACGGGCAGCGTGATCGTGGCGTCTTCGGGCAGCGGCGTGATCGTCGGCGTGACGAACTTGTAGCCGACGTGCCGGACCGTCCCGATCAGCGCCTCGTGCTCGGCGCCGAGCTTGGCGCGCAGGCGACGGACGTGGACGTCGACCGTCCGGGTGCCCCCGTAGTAGTCGTAGCCCCAGACCTCCTGCAGCAGCTGGGCTCGGCTGAAGACCCGGCCTGGGTGCTGCGCGAGGTACTTCAGCAGCTCAAACTCCTTGAAGGTCAGCTCAAGTGCTCGTCCGCGCAGGCGGCAGGTGTAGGTGCCCTCATCGATGCTCAGCTCGCCGGCGCGCACGATCCCGGGGTCGACATCTGGCGTCGAAGAAGCCGCCACCCGACCGACCGAGAGGCGCAGCCGAGCATCGACCTCAGACGGCCCGGCACTGTCGAGCAGTACGTCGTCAACCCCCCACTCGGCCGTCAGCGCGATGAGTCCACCCTCGGTCAGGATGGCGAACAGCGGGGAGGTCAAGCCGGTGGTGCGCAGCAGGCGGCACAGGGACCGGGCCTGGACCAGGTCGCGGCGGGCGTCGACGAGGACGGCGTCGACGGTCGGCGCACTGAGCAGCGCGGCCGCTTCGGCGGGTGCGACCCGGACGGAGTGGCCAAGCAGGCCCAAGGCAGGGAGCACCTCGAACGAGGGCGTCATCGCATTGGTAAGAAGCAAAAGGCTGGCCATGCGCAGTCTCCTGAATGTTCTTCGTGGTGCGGGAGAGGCGCCGTTGCCTTTCTGAGAAGGTACAGCAACGGCTGGTCCGGATGGGAGGTGGGTCGCGTGAGCACGCTGCGCTACTGGGCTGCGGTGAAGGCTGAGTCGGGCGTCGCCGAGGAGAGCCTCGAGGCCGCCACTCTGGCCGCGCTGCTCGAGGCGGCCCGGGTCGGGAAGAGCGACCGGTTCGCAACCGTGCTGCTGCGCTGCAGCTATGTCGTGGACGGTGACCCCGTCGGCCTGCGCGACCACACGACGGTGCGGTTGGCCGACGCCAGCGTGGTGGACGCCCTGCCACCGGTCGCCGGCGGCTAAGCGATGGAAGAGTCCGCGAAGGTGACCTCTGACCCGCACCGCTCCGACCCAGCGGTGGG
>JANLPD010000035.1:0-12223 GCA_031367045.1 Frankiales bacterium
GTCAACCCCAAGCGGGTCACTGCCAAGCGGGTCACTGCCAAGCGGGTCAACGCCAAGCGGGTCAACGCCGAGCCGGTCGAGACGCCCCCCGCTGAGGACGCCCTGTTCGAGGCCGTCCCCTTCGAGGCCGCGCCCTTCGAGGCCGCGCCCACCGAGGCCGCCACCGACGCTGCTGCGAACGAAGCCGCCAGCGAGGCCGCGACTACCGAGCCTGCGACGTCCACGCCCAGCAAGCCGGCCACCACGCCGAGCCCAGAGCCGCGCGAGGAGGTCGGTGCTCCACTGCTGCGGGTGGTCCCGTCGCGGCGCGCCGCGACCCAGGCGCCCGCTAAGCGCGCTGCGACCCAGACGCCCGCCAAGCGCGCCGCGACCCAGGCGCCCGCCAAGCGCGCCGCGGACGGCGGACGGAGCCGGGCCAGCCTGCCGACCTGGGCCGATGTGCTGATGGGCGCTGCCCCGCCGGCCGAGCGGGGGGCCGACGACTGAGCCGCCTGCGGACCCGCTGACCCGCCCGTACGATCACCTGATGCCGAGCCCTGCCCCGCGATCGCGCTGGCGGGTCCGGCTGCTGGCCGCCGCGGCCATGGTGGAGCTGGTCGTCGGCGTCGTCGCGACCCAGGCAGTCGAGCCGGGACCCGGCGCCCAGGGGACGGTGCCGGCAGCGGCCACTGCGCGCGCCCGCGTCGTCACTGCCGACCCCGCCCGCGCCCTTCGTACGGACGGGGTGCGCGCTCTCCTCAACGAGCGCGCCGCCGCCGTAGTCAACAAAGACCGCGCGGCCTTCCTGGCTACGGTCGACCCGCAGGCCGTCGCCTTCCGGACCATGCAGGCCAAGCTCATCGACGCGCTGCGCGACGTACCGATCGGGACCTGGGCCTACGACCTCAACCCGGACGCCGAGCGGGCCGCCGACGCCGACCTCGACAAGCGGCACGGCCCGGGCTGGTGGGCACCCGACGTCGTGCTGCGCTACGGGCTGAAGGGCTACGACAAGCAGCCGCTTCCGAGCAATCAGTACCTCACCTTCGTCCAGCGCGGCACGCGGTGGTACATCGCTGCCGACGCCGACTTCAAGCCGATCAGCCAGGACAGCGGGCGCGCCCTGTGGGACGGCGGACCGGTCCTTGTGGTCAAGGGCGCCTCGAGCCTGGTGCTCGGCCACCCCCGGTCGAAGGCGCTGCTCACGACCATCGCCGGCGCAATGGACCGCGCGGTGCCGCAGGTCAACGCGTTCTGGGGCACGGGCTGGTCGGGCCAGGTGGTCGTCCTGGTCCCGGACAACCAGAGCGAGCTCAACACCATCTTGGGGTCGGGCAGCGACTTCAGCCAGATTGCTGCCGTCGCGACCGCGCAACTGGCGGACGGCCACAGCCCGCACCACCCCGTCGGTGAGCGGGTGATCGTCAACCCGGCTAACTTCAACAAGCTCGGCGCACTGGGTCGCCGGGTCGTCCTGACGCACGAGGCCACCCACGTGGCGAGCCGCGCGGCGACCGGGCCGTTCGAGCCGACCTGGCTGGTGGAGGGCATCGCCGACTACTCCGGCTACCTGGGCCTGGCGCTCCCGCTGTCGATCACCGCCCGCGACCTGCGGGAGGACCTGCGCAAGGGCAAGCCGGTCACCAAGCTGCCCAGCGCGCAGGACTTCGACACCACCAACGCGGCGCTGCCACAGGCCTACGAGCGGGCCTGGCTCGCGGTGGTGCGGCTCGTCGAGAGGTACGGCCAGCCCAAGCTGCTCGCGTTCTACCGGGCGGTGGGGGCCGCAGACTCCGCAGCTGCGGCGCAGGCTGCCTTCATGACCGTGCTCGGCACGACCGGTGCGGCCTTTGAGAAGGAATGGGCGGCCGACCTGGCCAGCAAGCTCCGATGAACCGCTTCGCCGTCGCCGCCGTCCTGGTCGCGTTGCTCGTCGGTCTGGGCATCGCCCTGGCCGTCACCGTCCCGTGGACGGTCCTGCCCGGCGCCCACCCTGTTGTCGACGTCGCGCGCGACTTCACCCCGGCGCAGGTCGCCCGCGAGCAGGCCTACCACGGTGCGGTCCGGCCGCCGGCGTACACGTCATTGGTCGTGGGCCTGGTGCTTGCCGGGGTGCTGGGGCTGACGCCGCTCGGCGCCCGGCTGGTCGGGCTGGTCCGGGCCGGCTGGGTCGTTCAGACCGTCGTCGGGGTCCTGGTGCTGATGGCTGTGGGGCGGCTGGTGACGCTGCCCTTCGACGCGCGCGCCGAGGCCGCGGCGCGGCGGTACGGCCTGTCGCGGCAGACCTGGGGCAGCTGGTCGGTCGACCAGCTCAAGGGCCTGCTGGTGGGCTGGCTGCTGACCACGATGGTCGTGCTGTTCGCGATCGGCCTGGCCCGGATCGCCCCGCGGACCTGGTGGGCCTGGGCCGCCGGGGTCACTGCGGCCCTGGTCGTCGCCGGCTCGTTCGCCTACCCGGTGCTCGTCGAGCCGGTGTTCAACAGCTTCACCCCGCTGCCCGCGGGACAGCTCCGGACCGACCTGCTCGCGCTGGCCGAGCGCGACCGCGTGCCGGTGAAGGACGTCCTCGTCGCCGACGCCTCGAAGCGGACCAGCTCGCTCAACGCCTACGTGTCCGGCTTCGGCTCGACCCGCCGGATCGTGCTGTACGACACGCTCGTGGCGACCTCGACCCCGCAGGAGGTCGAGCTGATCGTCGCCCACGAGCTCGGGCACGCCAAGCGCCAGGACGTCCTGCACGGCACGCTGCTCGGTGCACTCGGCTCCGCGGCCGGGGTCTGCGTGCTGGCGCTGCTGCTGTCGTGGTCCCCGCTGCTGAGGCGGGCCGGCGCCGACGGCCCCGGCGACCCGCGGGTCCTCGCGCTCGTTCTGTTCCTCGTTGCGGCAGGGACCCTGCTGCTGGCACCGGGGACCAACCTGGTCTCCCGGCGCATCGAGGCACGCGCCGACGTGCACTCGCTGCAGCTGACCTGTGACGTGCCGACCTTCGTCGCCAGCTTCCGGCGGCTGGCCGTGACCAACCTGTCCGACCTCACGCCGAACCCGGTGCTGTACACCCTGTTCTCCACCCATCCCTCGGCGCCCCAGCGCATCGCACTGGCCCGCGCCTACCAGGGGCGCTGCCGGTGAGGACGCTCGTTGTCACCAACGACTTCCCTCCTCGCCCCGGCGGTATTCAGGCCTTCGTCCACTCCCTCGCCACCCGCCTGCCGGGCGGCGAGGTGGTCGTCTACGCGCCCGCCTGGAAGGGGGCAGCGGAGTTCGACGCGGAGCAGCCCTTCCCCGTCGTTCGCCACCCGACGTCGCTGATGCTGCCGGTGCCGGACGTGCTGCGCCGGGCCCGCGAGGTGGCTGCTGCCGAGGGATGCGACCGGGTCTGGTTCGGGGCGGCGGCGCCCCTCGGCCTGCTGGCCAAGCCGCTCGCGCTCGCCCGGTCGGTCGCCTCGACCCACGGCCACGAGGTGGGCTGGGCGATGCTGCCCGGCGCGCGGCAGGTGCTGCGCAAGATCGGGCGGGAGGTCGACGTGGTCACCTACCTCGGCGACTACACCCGCGCGCGCCTTGCGCCGGCGATGCCGCAGGCCACCCTCGCGCAGCTTGCGAGCGGCGTGGACACGTCGCTGTTCCGTCCCGGTGCCGGCGGCGAGGACGTACGCCGAAAGCTCGGGCTGTCCGACCGTCCGGTGGTCGTCTGCGTCTCCCGGCTCGTCGCCCGAAAGGGCCAGGACGTGCTGGTGCGCGCCCTGCCGGAGATCCAGCGCCGGGTCCCGGGAGCCACCCTGCTCTGGGTGGGGGGCGGCCCGGACGCCCCGCGCCTGCGGCGGCTCGCCGCCGAGACAGGGGTGGCCGACGACGTGGTCCTCACCGGGTCCGTCCCGTGGGACGAGCTGCCGGCCCACTACGACGCCGGAGATGTCTTCGCGATGCCCTGCCGGACCAGGCGGGCCGGCCTGGAGGTGGAGGGTCTCGGGATCGTCTACCTGGAGGCCTCGGCCACCGGGCTGCCGGTCATCGCGGGCAGGTCCGGCGGTTCCCCGGACGCGGTGCTACAGGGCGAGACCGGGGTGGTGGTCGATGGCCGGTCGGTCGCGCAGGTGGCAGGGGCGGTCGCGGCGTATCTGGCGGACCCCTCGCTCGCGAGGTCCACCGGGGCCGCAGGCCGGGACTGGGTGCAGCGGGAGTGGCGCTGGGATGTGCTGGCTTCGCGGCTGAGAGCCCTGTTGGCCGGGTAGCCCCGGTGACGTTTAAGCTGGGCTCGCGCGGACGCGCGGGGTCAGCGTGAACGCGGCGAGGTACAGGACGCCCACCACCACAAGCAGCGCGCGGTAGCCGGTCAGCAGTGCGCCGTACTCCAGGCAGCCACCGACCATCGCGCCGAGGACGTTCACGGCGAAGGCCGAGGGCGCGTCTTCCGTCTGGGCGAAGCGCTTCGCGAAGGCCAGGTTGGCCAAAAAGATCGGCAGAAAAGCGAGGGCCACGGCCGCGCCCAGGCGTGGACCAACTGGCAGGGAGAGCAACGCCGAGTTGGGGACGACGAAGGCGACGGCCAGCGCGAGGCCGATACCGGCGTAGAGGACGGGGAACGGCGGAGTCGTGACCTTGCGGGTCACCTCGACCGCGAGCAGTACGGCTACGAGCACGCCTGCGAAGACGATGGCGTTGACCACCCACGTGGTCCCGAAAAGTAAGGCGAAGGTCGTGACGTTGCGGGTCTCCAGCAATAGGAAAGCGCTGCCCATGAAGAACAGGTCGGCGTAGGGGCGCATCGCCCGGAATGGGCCGCCCACCGCGCGGACGCCGATGACGCTGGCGAGCAGGACGAGGCCAAGAGCCAGCAGGTAGGACCCGGGCAGGGTCGAGCCGCGGAAATACAAGAATGGCTTGTCGTCGGTCGCGGGGGCGACCGCCGAGCTGAAGACCTGCCGGCTCGGGGCGCACGACTGGTCGGCCGGGTCCAGCGCCGCGGCGATGACAGCCAGGCCACCGGAATCGCCTACCTGGTCGAGGCACGGCCGGTGGCCAAAAGCCTTCGTGACCGTGTAGGCGAGGCGCTGGATCAGCCACTCCTGACGGTAGAAGTTGTACATCGCGAAGCCACCGCCCTTACGGAGGTGCGCGCGGGCGCTGCGGATGGCCTCCTCGGTGAACAGGAAGCTCTCCAAGCGGATCGCGCTTGCCCCGGTCACCAGCGCCAGGCT
This sequence comes from Frankiales bacterium, assembly GCA_031367045.1. Lineage (GTDB taxonomy): Bacteria > Actinomycetota > Actinomycetes > Mycobacteriales > SCTD01 > JANLPD01. The sequence goes on from JANLPD010000035.1 coordinate 5,178, forward strand.
GTCGGGAAGGGCGAAGAGCACGAGGTCGTAGCGTTTGCTGGTCCTGCTGAGAAAGGCCCGTCCGTCGTTGATGTGGGTCGTGACCCGCGGGTCTGAGTACGGCCGGTCGGGGTTGCGCTGCTGGCCGATCTGCAGGATCCGCGGGTCGATCTCGACGGCATCGACATGCTGCGCACCCATGGCCAGCGCGATCGCGACGTCGCTGCCGCTGCCCGCACCGATGATGAGGACGTCCTGCAGCGGCCGGGCGGGAAGCCGCTTGTAGGGCAGGCCGTACTGCGGCTCAATCCGTAGGCGCACAGCGGCTGGGTGAATCACCTGGTGCGGCACCCCGTTGACGGCGATCTGCAGCGACTGGCCGTCGGCGACCGACGTGCCTTCCGTGGTCTGCACCTTGTAGTAAGGGGACCAGCTGATCCCCGAGGTTGCGCTCTCCATCGCGAGGACACCCACGAGGACCAGCAGGGCAACAGCCGAGGGCAGCGGTAGGCGGGGGAGCAGCAGGAGGACGAAGGCCGCCGCCGCCATGGCTCCCCAGGCCACTGACGGCGCCCGCAGGAAGGACAGGGCCGTAAAGGCGGCAATGCCGACAAGGCTGCCGAGCAGGTCGAGCCGGTAGGCCTCAAGGGGCAGCAGGGCCGCGAAGCAGCGCCCGACTGCCTCCGCCGGGCCTATCAGGGACAGCGCGACGGCAACGAAGACGACGGGCAGCGCGAGCCAGACCGGTGGTCCGCTCGGCAGCAGGCTGGTGAAGTAGATGAGCCGGTCGCCGCTCTGGTCGATCTGGACGGGCGCGACGTAGACGGCCGCCACGAGCAGCGCGAGGACGACGGGCGACCAGGGCAGGCAGGTGCGCTCCCCGGCTGAGCAGGAAGCTCAGACCGATGCCCAGGAAGGAGCCGAGCAGGACGAAGTTCGAGAAGTAGCTCAGGTGGACGATATTGCCCCCGAGCCAGCGGATCAGAGCCAGCTCGAGGAACAGCATGAGCCCGCTCGCGAGGACGAGCCTGCTCTCGGTTCGCTGCACCGCGTCACCGTAGGGGCTGAGGAGGTTCGTGGGGCGTTAACCCGCAGAGACCACCTGCACAACCCTTGAGCGCACGAGCGGCTGGTCGTAGCGCTGCAAGCTGGCTTTGACCACGAGGACCGCGCCGACGATCATCGGCAACGCGAGCAGGGGCGCCAACCACGCGTAGCCAGTGGTGCTGGCTGACTCCAGGACCATCCCGACGGCCGCTGCCGGCGCCGCCAGCACGACGCTCGCGAAGCAGAGCGCCCCGGGGGGTGCCACAGCGTCGCGTGGGCCGCCGAGGTCGGCCCGGTGTGGGCGGCGCACCGAGCTGCGCAGGCAGATCGCCACCACGACTGCCGTGCAGGCCAGTGCGGACGAAACGATGGCGGTGAGCTCTGCCGCCGTGGGGCTGCCCGGGCTCCGAAGCGAGCCCGTCACCGCAGCCACGGTGACGGCGGCGAGCACGGTCTCCGTCAGGACCAGTGTTTTGGCCCGGGCGACGAGTGCCGGCGGGTGGGGGAGCGAGGCGAGCCAGACGGCCCCTGAAGCGTCGAGGCAGAAGGCATTCACGCCGAACAGCAGCCCCGTACCAGCCGCGACCAGACCGGGCAGTACGACAAGGGTGGACCACGGGACCGCGGCGCTTGAGGCAGCGATGCCGGGAAGGACCAGCAGGACGAGCCCACCGCGGCGAAGGGCCGGAGCGCGCCACACGCTGGCCCGGTCGACGCAGACCAAGGCACGCAGGGCGCTGCCGGGTGCGGGGCGCCGACGAACTGGTCGCGAGTGGCGCAGCGAGCCGAGGTCGCCAGGTCGGCGGAGCGCCCAGGCGCAGGCATGTGCGCCCCCGAGCAACCCGACGGCGCCGAGCGCCACGAGCAGACCGGTCGTGAGAGCCCACCGCCCCGTGTCTGTGCTGCGGCTGATGGCGGTGACCACGAAGCGGGTCGGGCTGTGCTCGAGCAGGTCTCGGCCCCTCCCGGCGCGTACGACGGCCACCGCCGTCACCGCAATGAGGAGGGCAAGGCCGCCGACGGTGCGTCGGCCGCCACGTGTCTGGCGCAGCCCGCTGACGACCCAGGCCACGGCCTGGCCGAGGGCCGTGGCGCACAGGACGTAGGCCGCTGTCGTGAGCGCACCCCGCAGCAGCGATGTGCCAATCGTCAGGTAGGCGGTCTCCGCCGTCAGTGCCAGCAGCTGGACGACCCACACCAGGTTGAGAGGGGCCAGGGCGAGCCCACCGAGAAACTGGGTCGTCGGTCGCACGGGGAAGCCGACGAGCTGGTCCGGTGGCACGAGCTCGTTGCCGCCGCCCGAAGACAGCGGCGCGGCCACGGCGAGCACGCCGAACCCGAGGAAGGCCGCCGGGGCGAGCGTAAGGGCGGCCGTGAGGGCTGCCGGCTCGAGCGCGGCAGATGAGCGGGCGACGACGCTGAGCAGCCACAGCGTCACGATGCCGGCGAGGACGATCGACAGCCGCACACCGGGAGTGCGGACCATCTGCCAGCGCAGCGCCAACAGGGCGCGCAGCTGGGCGAAGGCCGACGTCACTGGATCAGCGAGCGGTAACGGTCGCGCCCGTCGTCGCCCATCAGCTCGCTGGCCGGCGCTGCGCCGACCACGCGTCCGCCCTTGAGCACGACAGCCTCGTGGCAGGCCTCGACAGCAAGCGGCAGCAGGTGGGTCGAGACGAGCACAGCGGCGCCGCTGTCGCGGGCCGCAGCAATCACCTCCCTCGTCGCCTCCACACCGAGCGGGTCCACGCCGTCGACGGGCTCGTCGAGCAGGAGCAGGCGCGGCTCGTGGAACGCTGCGAGCAGCACCGAGAGGCGGCGGCCCATCCCGTGGGAGAAGCCCGAGGTGATGCGGTCCGCAACGCCTGCGAGGTCGAACCGCTCGAGCAGGTCGGTGGCCCGCGGCTGCCAGGCCGGTCCCATGCCGCGCAGTCGGGCAGCCAGCTGCAGGTGTTCCCAGGGTGTGGCGCGCGGGATCAGGCCACCGACGTCGGGGCAGTAGCCGACCAGAGCGCGCACCGCTGACGGGTCGCGGCTGGCGTCCACACCGCCGACGATGACCGTGCCCGAGGTCGGGGGCAGGACCCCGGCGAGGACGCGCATGGTGGTGGACTTGCCGGCGCCGTTGCGCCCGACGAGCGCAACGGACCTGCCGGCGCCGACGGACAGGTCAAACCCTGCGACGGCACGCACCTCACCGAAGTCGACCACGAGTCCCGAGGCCAGAAGGACAGGTTCCACGATGACCCTTCGGCAAGCGGGACGTCAGGCTACAGCGGAGGACTGCTCTGTTTGGTGGCGCCGACCGAGCCTTGCCAGCGCGAGCACCGCGCCGATGGCCCCGGCGGTAACCAGAAGGACGGACCGCAGACCTTCGTGGCGGACCAGGAGCGCAAGGTCCAACTCGGTCCAGACGTTGTAGTGCTCAACCTGGGGTCGGTACAGCACCGCCCCGCTGGCCGTGGATGCGGCGGACCAGACAACGGCGACAATGGTGCACGTCCGTCTCCAGGGTGGTCCGTCGAGCCAGGATCGGTGCGCCAGGGCGAGTAGGGGTACGAGCAGCGACAGACCCTCGAGCGGCAGGCGGTAGCCGTAGTAGCCATCCCCGCCGGCTGCCGGGGTGAGCTGGAAAGTCCCGACAAGAACGAGCACGCCGGCGACGGCGGAGGTCTTGACCCAGTCCGGTGCCGTTGACCACGCCGAGCGGAGCCCGACGCAGCAGAGCAGTAAGACCGGCGTGAGGACGAGCACCCCACGCAGCGGGCTGAGGAGCACGACGGGCAGCTGAACCAGCTCGCCGAGCACGGGCAGGGCGTCAGGCTCGCGGATGTTGCCATAGCCGGCGGTCAGCGACCAGCTGCCGAACAGCAAGTGGTTCCAACCCGCCAACGCGGCGAGGCCCGCCGCTCCGCCGAGCAGGGACGCCGATGCCGCAGCCCGCTGCCCGCGCAGGAGGTGGTGGACCGCAAGGACAGGGCTGACCACCACCAGGATGGGCCGCACCAGCACGGCGGTGAGGAGCAGCGGGACCGACCACCACCACTTGCGTCGGCTGAGGGTGAGCATCAGCAGCACGAGCACGGCTTGGCCTGGGGCGTGCGGCCACAACGCGTCGGAGGCAACGCTCCAGGTAGGTGTCGCGAGCCCGACAAATGCGGCCGTCAGCACGGCCCTACGCAGGCCGAGGAGCGGGGCCAGTAGGACGACAAGTAGCGCGACGAACAGGCTGGCCGCGAGCGCCGCGGTCACGTTCCCCGGAAAGACTGTCGGTTTGGCGCTGCTGCGGGCGCCCAGCAGAAAGTAGACCGGGGTCGCCAGCAACGCGCTGCCCGGGAAGCGGTTGCTGACGATGTGTCCGTGCGCCCCGGTGACCAGCCACCGGTTCAGATGACCCACCTCGTCCAGATAGGGGTTGCCCTCGCGGGCCAGCGACCAGGCGGGCAGCGCCGAGGCCGCCGCGTCGATGCTCTGGGTGGCACCCGTCGAGGTGGCCAGGTAGAAGGGGACCAGCAGCAGACCGATGAGTGAGGCGACCACCCAGACCGGTGGGGCGCTGACGCGCGTGTCACGCATCCGTAGGCGAAGGGGAGGGAGCGCTGGCAAGGATCAGGAAGCCAGCCAGCACGAGCAGGAGTGCATTTCGTCCGCTCAGGACAAGCAATGGCAGAAGGTCGCCCTTGAGCAGGCTCGTGTACAGCAAGGGGTACACGAGATGCGTCAGCGCGCAGGCGACCACCAGGCTCGCTACGACCTGCGCTCGGTGGGCGAAGCGGTGGCATGCGGCTACCGCGACCAGCGCGATCAACCAGACGAGGTACTGCGGGCTCAATGCCTTGTTGGTCACGACAAGCACGCTGACAACAGCGCTTGCCGCTACCGAGAGGTCGAAGTGGCCACCGCGCAGGACCCCGTAGCGCAGCCACGCGCAGAAGCAGATGATGACGATGAGGCCGACAAGTGAGACGACGCTGCCCACGCCAGCACTTCCCTGAGTGGTGACCTCCCAGGCGCCGTGTTGGTAACGCGGGCCGGATCCGCCTGCGCGACCGGCCCACAGGAAGGGCACTGCCGCAATCGACTCGACCTGGAGTCCACGGTGGCGCTGCTGGTCAAATGTTGACGATAGGGCCGGGAACACGCCAGCGCTCGCTGCTAGGGCGGCGAAGCCGGCCGTTGCCGCGACGCTGCCGCTTACGACAGACAGGGGACGCCGTGCGGCTACCAGAAGGAGGGGCAGCAGCGCGATCGGCCAGATCTTCACAAAGGCGCCGGCCACCAAAAGCGCTGCCGCGCAGGCAGGGGTGGTTGCGGCCAGGACGACAGCCAGTGCCGCCAGCGCTGCGGGCACGAGATCGAAGCGTTCGAGGAAAACCGGACCCAAGAGGACCGGAGCGACGAGCCACAGCCCTACGCCGAGGTTGCTGCCCAGCTTTCGTGCCACCCGCGACAGAAGGAGCAGCATGCCGGCGTCGAGCACGAGCAGCACAGCGCTGAAGGCTATGAGGTAGCTCCACGGCCCAGACGACACCACGGGTAGCAGAACGAAGGGCAATGCGCCGGGCGGGTATTCCCAGGCGAAGTCCCGTCCCGGGATTACTCCGTCCAACCAGGCGGCGCGCGCCCAGTCGTAGTACGTGGCAATGTCGGCGAGCGAGCCGAGCTCGGCCGGTCGCAGGAGGACGAAAATCAGTACAGTGCGGGTCAGCATCCAGAGCGTCAGGCTCCTGAGCAAGGCAGGATGCAAGCGTTCCGCCCGGCTGCCGTGAGCAGGTCGCCCAGCCAGAACGGCATTCAGGCTCACAAGAGGTTGCTCGACGGCGGTGAGAGCAGGGACCAACTCTGATCGACCAACACAATATGCCAGCCAAGCTCGCTGACAAGAAGTTGGGCTAGCGGCTGGTCCGTCAAGACGACGGCAGCGTCCACGCGTTGTGCGGCGACAAACTCTTGCCACCCCTTGCGAACGTTGAAGGCATCGTCATAGCGGGACAGGAAGCCCCTGCCGAAACGGTCCGTACGACCGTCGACCGCGAGAAGGAGGTGAGGAGATGCCTCGCGAAGCAGGTATCCGCTGATGTTGTAGTCATTCAGAACACGGATCTGAACAGGTTGCGTGGCCAGCCGCTCGGCAATGCGCGACGGATTCGAGCGAGGCACGGCCGGGTGCGTGGCGTAGCTCAGGGTCACCGCCAGGAAGGCAAGAGTTGCCAAGGCCACCGCGGGCAGGCGCCGGACGCGCAACTGGCTGGTGGCGACTCGCCAAGTCCCGGAAAGCCGTTCAACGGCGAGCGGAGCAAGCAAGATCGAGGCGGGACCTGCATTGCGCACCGCCAGGAAGCCAAATGTGCTGAGGGCGACCATCCACAGCACTTCTGACCGCGATACCGAGTCGCGCGACCGGGCCCACGCAAGGACGACAAGACCCATGCAGGCGGCAAAGCCCCATGAACCCGAGTAGGTAAGGGTGGTGGGGGCCCACTCGGCGATGAAGCCTCGCGCCGCGGAGCCGACGGTGAAGGGCGCAAGCAGCAACCTCGGCCCCATCGGGGTCAGTGCGCAGGCGACGACAGTGGAACCGGCGAGGACCAACAAGCGCCTTACCTCGGGTGCCAGGCCACGACGATCATCGAGGAATGCCCCGGCCGCGAGCAGCACAAGACATCCTGGGGCAAGCACGAACAGACCGTGGACCAAGGCCCAGAGATACGACACCGCAATGAAGCGCCAAAAGACGGGGACTTCGCCAGAGCTCTGATATCGGCGGCACACGCCGGCCAGCCAGACAAGGAAAAGCAAAGATGCTGTTTGAGGTCGCTCCTGCAGGTACCCCGCAAGCGGAAGTGCCACCAGCGTGAAGACAGCAGCACCCGGCCAGCCAGACCGTCCGACGACCAGCATCCGGTAGAGCATGACCATCAAGGCGACGCTCAGAATGGCGCGGACACCCACCAGCCCGCCATAGCCGACGGTCTTGAAGACCAGCGCCAGGACCGCCTCGCTGAGCATCGAGGTCGAAT
>JANLPD010000045.1:0-2407 GCA_031367045.1 Frankiales bacterium
TGCAGAGCAAGCGCGTGGCCGTCGCCGGTGTACTCCCAAGAGTTGGAGGTCACCGTGTAGGACTTGCCGATGCCGCCGGTGGCGAGCACGACAGCCGGCGCAGACCAGGCCAGGAAACTGCCGTCGACGCGCCGATAGCCGAACGCCCCGGTGATTGCTCCGTCGGCACCGGTGAGCAGCCTGGTGACCGTGCACTCCATGAAGACATCGATGCCGAGCGCGACGGTTCGTTGCTGCAGGGTGCGGATCAGCTCCAGGCCGGTGCGGTCGCCGACGTGGGCTAGGCGCGCGTAGCGGTGGCCGCCGAAGTCGCGCTGGCTGATCAGGCCCTCGGGGGTGCGGTCGAACAGCGCACCCCAGTCCTCGAGCTCGCGGACCCGGTCCGGGGCCTCCTGCGCGTGCAGCTGCGCCATCCGCCAGTGGTTGAGCATCTTGCCGCCGCGCATGGTGTCGCGAAAGTGCACCCGCCAGTTGTCCTCGGGGTAGACGTTGCCCATCGCGGCGGCGATGCCGCCCTCGGCCATCACCGTATGGGCCTTGCCGAGCAGGGATTTGCAGACCACCGCGACGCGAGCGCCCTGGTCGTGCGCCTCGATCGCGGCGCGCAACCCGGCACCTCCGGCGCCGATCACGACGACGTCGTACTCGTGCTTCTCGATCTCTGCCATCTAAAAAATCACCCGAGGGTCGGAGAACGCACCCGAGGAGACGAGGGCGATGTAGAGGTCGGTCAGCGCGACACCGAACAGGCTCACCCACGCGAACTGCATGTGCTTGGGGTTGAGCTTGGACACGAAGGTCCAGAACTTGTAGCGGACCGGGTGCTTGGAGAAGTGGGTCAGGCGGCCACCGACGATGTGGCGGCAGGAGTGACAGGACAGGCTGTACAGCCAGAGCAGCGTCGCGTTGGTGAGCAGCACCAGGGTGCCGAGCCCGATGCCGAAGTGGTGGCCGCCGTCCTTCTCGAACCGGAAGGCGAGCAGCGCGTCGTAGGTGAGGATGACGTTGAACACCAGGCCCGCGTAGAAGAAGTAGCGATGCACGTTCTGCCCGATCAGCGGCACCTTGGTCTCGCCGCTGTACGACGCGTGCGGCTCGGCCACCGCGCAGGCCGGCGGCGACAGCCAGAACGAGCGGTAGTAGGCCTTGCGGTAGTAGTAGCAGGTGAGCCGGAAGCCCAGCGGGAAGATCAGGATGAACAGCGCCGGGGTGAAGAAGGCGTTGCTCGGAAAGAGGGACAGGTGCGGTGCCGGGGCGCACGAAGACGACAGGCACGGCGAGTAGAACGGCGAGATGTAGGGGTCGACGAAGTAGTTCGCGTTCTGGAAGGCACGGAACGTCGAGTACACGATGAACGCGATCAGCACGCTGAACGTGATCAGCGGCTGGAGCCACCACCGGTCGGTCCGCAGCGTCCGGGCCGCGACCTGGGCGCGGCTTGGAGCGCCGACGCCGGCCGGGGCAGGGTTCGTGACCCGGCTCGGCGTGGTGGAGGTGGTCATCGAGGCATCACGGTCTTGTCCGTTCGTCGTGCTGTTGGGTGACGGGCGCTTCGCCCGCCGTGCCTGCACAGTGTTGCCGAAGTTGCTCGCCACCGCTGCACCGGCCCGTTTCCGCGCTCGCCCTGCCGCGCGACAGGTGTCATCCTGCTAGCGACCAGTCTGCCTGCTTATCGGAGGAGAGCCACATGAACGACCACGTCTATCGCGTCACAGAGGTCGTCGGGACGTCCTCGGAATCGGTCCACCAGGCGATCCGCAACGGCATCGCCCGCGTCTCGCAGACGGTCCGCGCCGTCGAGTGGTTCGAGACCACGCAGATCCGTGGCCAGGTCGTCGATGGTGAGGTCACGGCCTTCCAGGTCGGCTTGAAGGTCGGCTTCCGGCTCGAGTAGGCGCAGGCGCCTTCAGCGCTCCGCGTCGCCCGCCAGCAGGACGGCCATGGCCGCACTGCCTCGCTCGATCGTCGAGCGCATGTTGGGATCTTTGTGGAAGGCAGCGCTGTCGTAGTCCTCCGGGAGGCTGCCGCGCAGGTGCAGGTCGAGCGCCAGAAGACGCGGGTAGTAGCCGCCGCCGATGCAGAAGACGGCGTCGTACACGTGCCCGCCGATGTTGTGCGAGTCGAGTGTCGTCGCGTGCTGTAGCTCGAGCACCGCCGTTCCGGCTTCGGGCCCCGGCGAGAGGCGCTCCTCGACCGTCGTCTGGTAGGTGCGTCTGAACACCGCGACCCGAGCCCCGCCGGCGGGGATCATCCGGCGCCGCAGCAGAGGGTCGGGCTCTTCGTACGCCGTCGTGTCGGTCGTCATGTGGTGCCGCTTTCAGGGTCGGTAGGCGCACCTGGGATTGATCGACGTCGTCACCCCGCCGGGTGGCCGCCCCGCCTGGCGACCGCTAGTGCTTCATGCGGG
>JANLPD010000100.1:0-4178 GCA_031367045.1 Frankiales bacterium
CCCGTGGTCGTATCCCAGCAGGTGCAAGACGCCGTGGGTGCACAGCAGCGCAAGCTCGTCCTCGGTACTGTGGCCGGCCGCCAGCGCTTGCCGCTCCGCGACAACCGGGCAGAGGACGACGTCGCCGAGAAGGGTCGGGCCAAACGCGTCCGGCTCATCAGCCCCGCGGCCGCTGCCGTGACCGACCCCTCGCGAACCGCGCAGGTTGAGCTCATCCATCGGGAACGCCATGACGTCGGTCGGCCCGGGCTCGTCCATCCACTTCACGTGCAGCTCGGTCATTTGCTCGAGGTCGACGAGCATCAGGGACAGCTCGACGAGCGGCGAGACACCCATGCGGTCGAGGGCATGGCGGGCGACCCGGACGATCGCGAGCTCGTCGACCGCGACCCCGCTCTCGTTGGCAAGCTCGATGCTCACGGGCGCGACCTCTTGGCGTCGTCGCGGCGGCCCGGCCCGCGCTGGGGGCCACGGGCGAGCTCGAGCTCTGCGTCGTACTGCTCGTAGGCGTCGACGATGCGCCCGACCAGCTTGTGGCGGACCACGTCGGTGGAGGTGAGCGCAACGAACGCGACGTCGTCGATGCCGTCGAGGATGTCCCGGACGATCCGCAGTCCGCTCGTCGTTCCACTCGGCAGGTCGACCTGCGTGACGTCGCCGGTGACAACGATCTTGGAGCCGAAACCGAGACGGGTCAGGAACATCTTCATCTGCTCGGCGGAGGTGTTCTGCGCCTCGTCCAGGATGATGAAGGCGTCGTTCAGGGTGCGGCCGCGCATGTAGGCCAGCGGGGCGACCTCGATGGTCCCGGCAGCCATCAGGCGAGGGATCGACTCCGGGTCGACCATGTCGTGCAGGGCGTCGTAGAGGGGGCGCAGGTAGGGGTCGATCTTGTCGTAGAGCGTGCCAGGCAGGAAGCCCAGCCGTTCGCCCGCCTCGACCGCGGGCCGGGTCAGGATGATCCGTTTGACCTGCTTGGCCTGCAGTGCCTGCACGGCTTTGGCCATGGCGAGGTAGGTCTTGCCGGTGCCGGCCGGGCCGATGCCGAAGACCACCGTGTGCCGGTCGATGGCCTCGACGTAGTGCTTCTGGTTGGCGGTCTTGGGCCGGATAGTGCGACCGCGTCCAGACAGGATGTTCAGGGTCAGCACCTCGGCCGGACGGGCGCCGGCAGCACCCTGGAGCATGACGAGGCTGCGCTCCACGGCATCGCTGGACAGCGCCTGGCCGCGGTCGAGCAGGGAGACCAGCTCCTCGAAAAGGCGTACGGCGAGCGCGTTGTCCGTCGCGGCGCCGGTGAGGGTGATCTCGTTGCCGCGCACGTGGACGTCGCTGGCGACGGCCTTCTCGATCACTGTGAGCAGCTCGTCCTGGCTCCCCAGCAGCTCCACCATCGAGTGGGCGCCCGGCACGACGATCTTGGTCGTGACGGTGGCCGCTACGGGGGCAGGGGTCTCGGACATGACAGGGAGAAGGCTACCCGCGGATATGCCTCCGGAGCACCGCGATCCGGCCGGCAGATCCGGCTCCTCCAGCGGAAGGCACCGGCCTCAGCCAGGAGGCCACTGCAGGCGGCGGCCCCCCAGGACGTGAACGTGCACGTGGGGGACCGACTGGCCGGCGTCGAAGCCGGTGTTGGTCACCAGGCGGAAGCCGCCCGTAAGGCCCTCCTGCCGCGTCACAGCGACCGCCGCTCCCACCACCTCCGCGAGCAGAGCCGGGTCGGCGTCGGACAGGGCAGCCACGTCCTCGTGGTGGTCCTTGGAGACAACGAGCACGTGGGTCGGCGCCTGCGGCCCCAGGTCACGAAAGGCCAGGGTTTGCGTCGTCTCGTGAACCACGTCAGCGGGGACCTCGCCCGCGACGATCCGGCAGAACAGGCATTCCTTCGAGCGGCCGCTCACCGGTGCTCCCGTGTCAGGTAGAGCCCGGCCGCTCCGCCGGCGCCGAGCAGGACCGCTCCCCCGAGCACCAGCGCAACGAGCTTGCTGAGCGAGCTGCTCGCACTGCCCGTCGACGATGCGGCAGCTACGGCGACCGGCCGTGCACTCTCGAGCGCGGACGGCGCCGGGTCAACGTTGGGGGTGGCCGCGGGGGACTGACCACCGGAGGGGCTGTGCGTCGCTGCGGCGGTGATGGGCGCAGCGGCGGTACGACGGGTGCGCGTCGCGCTCGGGGTGGCCGATTGCCGGAGCCGCGTCGGGGCGGCGCTCGGCGAGTGGCCCGCCGACGCCGACGGGGTCGTCGAGGAACGCGGGACGGGGCTCGGGACCAGAACGGTCGGGCGCGGGGACGCCGACGGCGCTGCGGACTCGGCGTAGGCCCCGGCGGTGATCCCACCAAGGAACAGGAGCCCACCGAGGAACAGGACAGGGGTGAGGGCCAGTCCGCGCAGGGGGACGGCGAGGACACGAGGTAGGCGCACCCGGCGATTCTAGGTCCGCCGGGCCACCGACAGGTGTAAACCGGGAGGCGGACCACGGCGTCCTACCGGGCATGGCCACCACCATGGGCACGTCGGCGGGAGCTGCGGTCCTGCACCGGCAGGGGGGTGTGGGGCAGGTGAGCGGCGCAACGACGGCGGACCAGGCCCTGACGGCGCTGTACACCGCCCACTACCGCCGCCTGGTGCGGCTGGCCGCCTTCCTGCTGCACGACCGCGACAGTGCCGAGGAGGTCGTCCAGGACGCGTACGTCGCGGTCCACCGCCACTGGCACTCCGTGCGAGACCTCGACCGCGCAGAGGCCTACCTGCGGCAGGCCGTCGTCAACGGCAGCCGGTCGAGGCTGCGGCATCGCAGCGTCGTCGAACGGCACACCGAGCCGCCCCTGCCAGACACGGCCAGCGCGGAGTGCGGTGCCCTCGGCCTGATCGAGCGGTCGGCGGTCGTCCAGGCGCTCGCCGGACTGCCCCAACGTCAGCGCGAGACGGTGGTGCTGCGCTACTACGCCAACCTGTCGGCGGCCCAGACGGCCCACGCGATGGGCATCAGCACCGGGGCGGTCAAGAGCCACACGTCGCGCGCCATGTCGGCGCTGCGGCTCTCGCTAGGTGAGTCGCTAAAGGACCAGCCATGAGCACAGAGGAGCAGCTGCGCGCCCTGCTGCAGCACGCCGCCGAGGACGTCGTCCCCCGCGGCGACGGGCTGGCGGTCATCCGGGAGCGGATCGCGGCGCGCCGCTCCTGGCGACGGTTCCTCGTGCCGGTCGCTGCTCTCGCGGGCGTCATCGGCGTCGCGGCGGCGGGCGCTTTCACGGTCCACCTGACGAGCGACTCCGCCCTCGACAGCCGCCCTGCCACCAGCGCGCCCTCGGTTGTCCCCACGGCGGCGCCACAACCGACGGCCGCTCCGTCCGGCACTGCCTGCCAGGGCGCCGGCGCCGACGCCCTGTGCCCGACACCCGATCCCACCCCCCCGTTGCCTACGGGAACGACGACGTCGGCGCCAGGCACGCCGACGTGGCCCTTCACGACCGACGCCGAGGCGCTGGACTGGCAGCGCAACCCAGCGGCCCGGCCCTGGGCTGGCGACGCCGCCGCCGTCAGCCGGCACCTGCTGTCCGACCTGCTCGGCCTCGGCGTCGTCACCGCGTCACCTGTTCAGCGAGCCGGCGGCGAGGCGCGCGTCACCGTGTCCGTGGGCAGCCGGGTCGTCGGGACCGTCGTGCTCGTGCAGGTCGGCCGTGACGGCGTCCTGCCGTGGTCGGTCATCAACGTGCGGACCCCGAGCATCACGATCGACGCGCCGCAACCCGGTGACGTGGTGACCACACCGTTGACCGTCAGCGGTACGACGACGGACTACCACCAGAGCATCCGGGTGCGACTGGTGACCGCCAGCGGGGCAACCCTCACCGACCGGCCGGTCATGGCCGGACCAGAGCAGCCGTGGCAGGTCCGGCTCTCCTGGACCAACGTCACTTGGACAGCAGGGATGATCGTCAGCAGCACGCGGTCGGACAAGGACGGCAGCCTCAGCGCCATCGCCCTCGTGCCGGTACGCCGGACCTCCCTGGCCTCAGGGGGGCCGCCCATCGCCGGGGCGTCGTTCGTGGCCCTGTCGAACGGCTACGTCGTCCTGCGGGACGCAGTCGACGGCCGCCAGCTGCGGCAGCTGTCCTACCCGCCGGCCGGCTCGGTCGACAACTGGCCGGCCCGCGGCGGGACGGACGCCGTG
>JANLPD010000127.1:0-4881 GCA_031367045.1 Frankiales bacterium
TGTCCCTCGCCGTGGTCGACGACCTCGGCGCGATCGCCGTCATCGCGGTCCTGTACACGTCCGACCTCGCGCTGCTTCCACTGCTTGGCGCAGCCGTGCTCTGCGCGGCCTACGCGCTCGCCCAGCGGGCACGACTCACCGCCCCAGCCCTCTACGTGCCGCTGGCCGGCGCACTCTGGCTCCTCGTCCACGCGGCCGGCATCCACGCGACCGTCGCCGGCGTGGCGCTGGGGCTACTCACCCGGGTCCGCCCCGACGACGGCGAGGCCAACGCGCCGGCGGACCGGTTGGAGCACCGGCTCCAGCCCTGGTCAGCCGGGCTCGTTGTACCGGTCTTCGCCTTCACTGCGGCCGGCGTTTCGCTGTCGGGCGACGTGCTGTCAAGCAGCCTGACCGATCGCGCCGCGGTGGGAGTGGTCGCCGGGCTCGTCGTGGGCAAGACCGTCGGGGTCCTCGGGGCGTCGTGGCTCGGGGTGCGGAGCCACCTCGCGCGCCTGCCGGCCGGCACCGGGTGGGCCGACGTCGCGGGAGTCGCGGTCCTGGCGGGCGCCGGGTTCACGGTCAGCCTGCTCATCACGGTCCTTGCTTTCGATGACCCGGCCCAAGCCGACCGCGTCACAGTGGCCGTCCTCGTCGCGAGCGTCGCCGCAGCCGTCTTCGGCGCCGCGCTGATCCGCGCCCGTCGTAGCGCACACGCCGGCCAGCCGGACGCTGCGTGACAGGAAGGCCGTCGTACGCCCGGTTCGATAGCCGGCGACCCGCCGTTTCGCGGATAGCCGTACGGCACAGCGGGTAGTCCTGTGAGACGGTGCCGCCCGGCATCGAAACCCGCCGGTACCGAGACGCCGTAACCAGCAGGAGCAGCCTTGACCGTAACCGACCGGACCGCAGAGAGATCCCTGAGCATCGACAGCGGCGAGCGCTCCCTGGGCCAGCTCGTGGCTGCCGCCACCCGTGACCTGACCTCACTGCTGCACCAGGAGGTGGAGCTGGCCAAGGCCGAGATCAAGCAGGACGTCGCGGCCGCCGGAAAGGGGGCCGGGATGATCGGCGCTGCCGGTTTTGCCGGGCTGCTCGCCCTGGTCCTGCTGTCCATCGCCGCTGCCTACGGGCTTGGCGCGGTCGTCCCGCTCGGGGTCGGCTTCGCGCTCGTCGGTGTGGTCTACCTGCTGGTCGCTGCCGCCCTCGCGCTGGCCGGCCGAAAAAGCCTACGTAAGGTCGGACCGCCAGCGAGGACGATCGAGACCGTCAAGGACGACCTCGCCTGGGCCAAGCACCCGACCCGTAGCCCCTGACCTGGCCTCGGCGCCTGAGTCAGCCCGTGTGAGACTTCGCCCGTGCCACCCGAGGAGTCCGTCGTCCTCGTCGAGGGGCCGTGGCGCCACCGAGAGGTGACCGCCAATGGCGTGCGCTTCCACGTGGCCGAGCACGGACCCGCCGACGGGCCCCTTGTCCTGCTCCTGCATGGGTTCCCCGAGTTTTGGTGGTCCTGGCGTCACCAGCTCGTGGCGCTCGGGGAGGCCGGCTTTCGTGCGGTCGCGCCTGACCTGCGGGGCTACGGCGCCAGCGACAAGCCACCCCGCGGCTACGACCAGTACACGCTGTCCTCCGACGTCGCCGGCATGGTCCGCGCCCTCGGTGCGCGCGACGCCATCCTCGTCGGCCACGACTGGGGGGGCGCCCTCGCCTGGTCGGTCGCCACCTTGCACCCCAAGGTGGTCCGCAAGCTCTGCATCGTCGACATGCCGCATCCGCTCAGGTTGCGTGCTGCCCTGGTCAGGGACCGGGCGCAGCGCCGGGCGGCGGCGCACATCGCCTACTTCCAGCTGCCCAAGGCCCCGGAAGCCAAGCTGTTGAAGGACGACGGGGCGTTCGTCGGCGAGCTGCTGCGACGGTGGGGCGGACCGGGCTTCCCGGACGCCGAGACCGAGGCCCGCTGCCGGGAAGCCATGGCGATCCCGGCGACCTCCAACTGCACCCTGGAGTGGTACCGCTGGGCGGTCCGCTCGCTCCTGCGGCCGAGTGGGAGGCGCTTCGAGCGGCTGCTGGCCAGCGGGGTGCACGTGCCCGTCCTACAGCTGCACGGGGCGCTCGACGGCTGCCTGCTCCCCAGCACGGCCCACGGTTCCGGTGACTGGGTGCACGCCGACTACGAGCTGCGGATCCTCGACGGTGTAGGCCACTTCCCGCACGAGGAGGCGCCGCAGGTGGTCAGCGAGGCCATCGTGGAGTTCGCGCGCGGATGAGGCCACGCGACGCGCTCGGGCGGATCGTCGAGGCCGGCTCGCCCGACGAGGTGCCCGCTGTTCCGGAGCTGGCGCTACCCCCACGGGAGGCACTCGCGCTGGCCCGCTCGCTGCTGGTCGGGGGCCGCGCGTTCGCCGCCCACGAGGTCTTCGAGGCGGTCTGGAAGGCCTGCCCGGCGCAGGAGGGCGACCTCTGGCAGGGGCTCGCACAGGTCTGCGTCGGCGTGACACACCACCAGCGCGGCAACGAGGTGGGGGCAGTCACGCTGCTTCGCCGCGGTGCCGGCCGCCTGAGGGCGTACGACGGGACCGGGCTCGACCCCTCGTTGCCGGTCGACCCCTCGTTGCTGGCCGACCGGGCAGAGGCCCTCGCATGTCGGATCGAAGCCGGCGCTCTGATCCCCGCCGCGGCCCTGTTGATCGTGTGACGCTGATCGGGTCACGCTGACCCCCTGGCTGCGCAAGAGCAGCCCCCGAACCTCCGGTGCCTGTCGGCCTCAGTCGCAGCTCTGGGTGCTGACCCGCTCGGTCCTGGTGGCTCCGCTCCGCGCATCGCTTGCCACCTCGGCGGCCGTCAACGCGTAGCCGGTCTGCGAGTCATCGGCCGCCGCGGCGAAGACCACGCCGAGGACCCGGCCCTCGGTGTCCAGCAGCGGGCCACCGGAGTTTCCGGGTTGCACGCGGGCACGCAGGGAGTAGATCTCGCGCAGGACGGTGCGGTTCTGGTAGATGTTCGGGCCGCGCGCCTTCTGGGTCCCCCGGACCCGGGCCGGGTCGGCGCGGAAGGGGCCGTCATTGGGGTAGCCGACGACGACCGCGCTGCTGCCTGACTTGGCTGGGCCAGCAAATGACAGCGGCGACCGCCCCAGGCCAGGCACGAACAGCACCGCCACATCGCGGTCAGGGTCATAGAGCACGACGCGCGCCGCAAGTGATCGACCGGCGATCTGCACCTGGGGGTCCTTGACCCCTGCCACCACGTGCGCGTTGGTCATCACCCGCTCGCTCGCGAAGACGAAACCGGTGCCCTCGATCCGACGCGAGCAGGACTGGGCGACCCCGGTCACCTTGAGTACATCTGGCCGGGCGACGGTGACGGCACGGCTTCGCGCGAGCTCGGGGTCCGGCGGCTCGACGTCGATGACGCGGGTCGGCACGAGACCCCCGAACACCTCCGGGAAGCCGCGGTCGCCGACGAGCTGGCGGAAGCTGCGGAAGAAGCGCTGCCCGCTCTCGGGGACGACCTTGTCAATGGTGTCGATGACGACCGACCGGCGGACCTGCGAAGCCACCCGGGGGTACGGCGCGGAGGCCAGCGCCTGTCCGACGAGCCACGACACGAGCAGCAGGCTGACGACGCTGGTGAGGGCGCCAGCCACATTGTCGACACGGCGCAGGGGCTTCCACACCAGGCGGTTGCGCAGCCACGCGCCGACCAGGGTAGCGAGCAGCTGGCCCAGGCTGGCGAGCAGAAAGACCGTGCCGAGACCCACGACGCCCACCGGGAGGCCGCTCAGCGGCCCGTCGGCGAGCACCGGCGCCAACTTGGCCCCGATGATGCCCCCGCCGAGGAAGCCGACGAACGACAAGACTCCGACGACGAAGCCCTGGCGATAGCCCGAGACGGCGAACAGCACAGCCGCCGACACCAGGACGACGTCAAGCAGATCACCGGGCACCGGGTAACCCTAAGCGCACGTGGCTTTGCTCAGGACACGACCACCTGCCCGGACATCCCTTGGTGGATCGTGCAGACGAACGTGTAGCTCCCAGCCTTCTGGAATGTGTAGGTCGCCTTCAGCGGCGCCCCTGTCACCAGCGGGATCTTGGCGCGATCGGTGCCGGGGAACTCCAGGTTGTGCGGCGTCCCACCCTTGATCCCCAGCTCAATGGTCAGAGTGCCGACCTTGGCGGTGACGGTCGACGGGTCGAAGGCGAGCTTGCTGGTGCCGTCCAGATGCACCGTCTGCGCGGTTGGTGGCCCCTGTGCGGCGACGGCGCGCCCCTGCTGGCCTCCTGAACCGCTGCCGGGGCTGCCGCCTCCGCAGGCGGACAGGGCCAGAACGCACAAGCCGAGCAGGACCGGCGTACGACGTGGGCGTGTCATCACGAGAACTCCTGGGTCAGGGCTGAGTTGGCAGGTGCTGAGTTGGCAGGTGCTGAGCTGTCACGGGGCGGCCGGCGCGGTGGTCCGGAGCGACAGCCGGATGGTCTCCGGGTCGAGTTCGCGGCGACGGTCGACGTCCCAGGGCAGGGCCCAGCCGCCGAGCTCGAGCAGCTTGTCGAGCAGGCCGGCTGTGAAGCCCCAGACGAGCAGCCCGCCCACCTCGAACGCTGGGCCGGTGAACCCGGAGGGATGGGTCACGCGGAGCCGGTTGGCCGGGTCGATGAGCTCGGCGAGGGAGGGGCGCAGCACTGCGGCAACCTCGTTGGTGTCCACGACATGGACCGGGTGGGGCGCCTGCCAGTAGCCGATGACGGGGTGGACGACGAACCCGGACGGCGGTAGCCACAGCGCTGGCAGCACCTCCAGCACCTCCACTGTGGCCGGGTCGAGCCCGACCTCCTCCTGCGCCTCCCGTAGCGCGCAGGCAGTCGGGTCAGCGTCCTGCGGGTCCTGCGCGCCACCAGGGAA
>JANLPD010000129.1:0-1868 GCA_031367045.1 Frankiales bacterium
GCCTGTCTCATCAGGGCCGGCGACGACCTCGGGATGCGAGGGCTGCAACCGCATCTGCCAACGCCTCAGCAATTTTGCGGTTCACCGGTGGCTCCCCCAGCTCGTCGCAGCACGGCGGCTTGCTCCGCTCAGCGGTGGACACCTCCAGCGCAAGGGCGGTCAGGAGCAGCTCGTAGATGTCCGAGGCGGTCCGATCGTGAGGACCGACTGCCAGGACGACGGCGTGAGTGCGTGACGGCCAGGTGATCAGCAACCGGTCTCTTCCGTACAGGTGGCGGCAGCAGACTTGCTCCAGACCGGCCCCCGCGAGGCGGTACCCAGCTGCCTCGCAGCCAAGCAACATCAGCTCCTCGAGAGCCCGCCGAGCGGCTTGGGCGCGTCGACCGCGAAGTGCCCTGATCTGACCCTCAGCCGTTCGGGTCAGGTCGACGTCGATGGCCTGGACCGCTTCGGCGGCAGCAGCTCGTCGAGGTTGTTCGAGTCAAGTCGACGAAGCCGGCCCGCGACCAGATCATCTTGTCCGCGGGTAACGTCGTCGCCGGCCAGAACGCCGCGATCGCGCAGGACTCGCAGCACCTCGGCCAGCAGGTGTGGGTCGTCACGATGACGGCGCAGCTCGTCCACGACCTGTTTGGTGGCGGCGAGCGACATCACGCCGACCCGAGCAGGGCCCGGCCCGGCCAGGGCCACCAGCACTCCGGCTTCGATCCACGCACGGACCGTGGGCGCCGAGACGCCGAGCACCTGGGCCGCCTCCGTGACCTTGGCGCCGCGGTCCCGTTCGGCGACGTGCTCACGCACCGCATCCAGCGATCGGCGGCGGGACGCGTCACGTTCCTGGCCGGCGAGCTGCTGCAGGGTGATGAGATCCTCGACAACCCCGGCCAGCGACATGCCACCAAAGTACATCGTTGCTTTCGGAAATTCCACCAGAACCGAAAGCCTTTCACCTGACAGCCAAGGCCGGGAGCCACATCGATTGCCCCGCCATGGGTCGTGACCTCGACGAGGACGCTCAGCAGCGACTCGACGTCCGCCGAGGCGAACATCGCTCGACTTACGGCGCCAGCGTCCACTCCGGACCATCGAAGGGCCGATAGCCCTCGGGGGCAGTGCCGCGCAGGTTCACGAGCAACCGGTAGGCCGGTGGAACGTCCACGCCGTTGGTCCCGACCACGGTCAGCGAGGGCTCAGCGAACGAACGCACGGCGTGGACGTAGGAGAGGAGCACGCTGGGCACCCAGGCCAGAATCACACCCGTTCCCTCCGCGACGAGAAGGGCGCGGGCGTCTTCTTGGTTGGTCGGCTCATCGACCAGGCTGAGCCGGGTCCCCGGAGTGAGGCTGGCCAGAGCCGCCGAGACGCGTGAATCCTCACGCATGCGGTGACGGAGCCCGCTGACGAAGAACGTCGATGTCGTCACGCCGACCTCATCGACCTCAGGTTCGGGGAAGACCCGGATGCCGTCACCCTCCCGCTGCCCCTGAGACCGCCCGAGGATCGACCAGTCACTGGCCTCCGCTTCAAGGCGAAGGGCCTGTCGGTAGCGAGAAAAGTCGGGCCGGCTCGCGCGCATCACACGCTGCGCGAACAGCGGGAAAAGTGCGGTCGCTTCATACCGCCGATCGAAGTCCGGGAAGCCGAGGAACGGCTGGAAGCCAGCGACACCGCGGGCCGACCAGAGATAGCAGAAGGTGTAGGTGGACTCGGCGCAGGTCAGGAGACCAACGGGGGTGATTCGGCGAGTCTCAGGGTGTTGCCAGGCCACGGCCAGCCGACGATCCACAGAGCGGTCGGTGAACGAAGGAGTCGCACCGAGAGTGCTAGTGCTCATCGAGCAGCCTCCTTCGATTGGTCGTCAGCAGTGC
>JANLPD010000158.1:0-2733 GCA_031367045.1 Frankiales bacterium
GCTGATCTGCAGACACACTCAAGTGTCCCAACGATCAGCCCACTACCCAAGCACCCCGCCGCGCGTGTTTCGTACCCACGCTCCTAGGTGGCTGGTGTGGAACGGCTGTTTCTGGGTGGATGGTCGGCCGTCGCGGACCGGGCTCCGCGGTGATGGCCGATGACTGTTCGGGCAGGTCGGCTGGTTCACGGCCGTCTTGTGGGGCTGGAGGGGCTGCAGCCCGGTTTCGGACGCCCGTTGACCGCCTGCATGGGCCGGTGCCGCCCGTTCAGCTCGCGGCGGGGGTCACTGCCCATCCGGTTCGGGTGGTGTGCAAGCCCAGCACGGCGAGCCGGGCCAGGTTGACCGCGGCGGCGAGCAGGTTGAAGTCCGCGTCGACCTTGCTGCGGCCCCGGACCCGGGCCCGCCGCCCGCCGTGTTTGCGGCGCATCAGGTGACCGATCTTGCGTTCCACTTTGGGTCTGGTGGCCCGGTAGTCGGCGACCCAGGCCGGGTCGCGTTGGCGTTGCCGGGCATCGGCGAGCAGGTCTTCGTAGCGGCCTACCTTGATCCTGCGCCCACCGGCCGCGGTGGTGCACCACTTCCGCATCGGGCAGTCCGCGCACGCTGTGCCGAACGGGGCGATGCCGTCGCCGGCCTGGTCACGCACGATGTCGGCGACCTCCCCGGCCGGGCAGGTCACGGTGTCGTCGTCCAGGTCAACGGTGAACCGGTCCTTGCTGAACAGCTCGCCGATGTTGCTCGGCGGCTGGGTCTTGCAGTTCGCCTCGATCCCGGACTCGGCCAGCCGCTCGAGGAACTCACCCGCGCCGTACGCGGCGTCGCCGTAGACCGCCGGCTCCTCGGCGGCCGGCTCGTCGGTGACGGGCTCGTCGGCTGGCGCCTGGTCGGGTGGCTGCGTGGCAGCCGCGGCGAGCAGGTCGTCGATCAGGTCCGCGGCCACCGCCGCGTCACCAACATTGCCCGCGGACACTTCGGTGTCGGTGATGATCTCGCTGTCCGGGTCGGCCGCGAGATGCCCCTTGTAGCCGTCGAAGCCACGGGCAGCGGTCTTGTGCCCATGCCGGGCGTCCGGGTCTACGGTGGAGATGACCCGGTCCTTCGCGACCCGCCGGGCGATCCGGAAGCTACCGTCCTCGGCGGCCTCCAAGTCCTGGCCGAGCACGGTCGCCAGCAACTGCGCGGCCTCGGTCACCTCCGGGCTGAGCTGGCAGTCGTGCAGCAGCGCCAGGCAGGCGTGCCCATCCTTGGCGCGCGAGTCGATCAGCTGCTCCCGGCCGGTCTGGTCCTCCCAGTCGATCTGCGGCTTGCTCAGCGACTGGTAGTCATCCCCGCTGGTCAGCACCGCCCGCGACGAGGTCTCCAGGACGGTGTCGGCGACCTTCAGCAACGCCCGGATCGCCGACCGGATCAGCGTGATGGTGTCCATCGTGGCGACCGCGTCATACAACGGCGTGGAGTCCAGCACCCGCTTCACTCCGACCAGCCCAGCCTTCGACGCCGCGTCCAGCACCACCCGGAACAGCCGGCGCGGGTCGTTCGAGGCCTTCAACCGGGCCCGCATGTCGACCAGCACGGTGTGCGCGAAACTGACCCAGCCGTCACCGTCATAGCCGCCGACGCCGCAGGCATAGCGCCAGCGATTGTCGAAGCAGTACCGCTCGACCGCCTCGCGGTCACTCAACCCCTCCAGCCGCTGCAACACCATCACGGTCGCGACCACCGACGGCGGCACGCTGCGACGCCCCCGGTCGCTGAACAGGTCCGCGAACATCTCATCGGGGAACAGCCGATCGCGCTCACGAGCCAGCACGCTGAAGACCGACGACGCTGGGAGCATCTGCTCACAGAACCGGTTCACATCATCGAGAAGATCACCCTGACGTTCCGCCACGCCCAGCGTCATGAACCATCCCCGGGGAAGAAGCCCTTACCAGCAAGGACATTCTCCCGAACCGGAGCGCGAAATCAGGGACCGCCACGCCTCCAAAGACACCAGCCACCTAGGACGTGGAGCACCGCGTCTTGCCGTCGCGTGCACGGACGTTCCGGCACCGGATGACCCTCCCAGCGGCCTGCGTAGCGTCCAGTTGCCAGCCGCTCAACCGAAACAGGAAGCCGTCGACAGCGATCCGCAGCACACCGGACACGCCAGGATCCTTCTCGATCTCGACCTGCCACTTGCTGGTGTTCATCCCGCCCCGGAACACCCGTGTCGACTCGAGCACCCCCACGCCGGCGCTGATCGACTTGTGCCGGCGCCACCGCCCCAGCTCGGATGCGGTGGCTGGCCCAGTCGCCTGCGGGGCCCCCTGGGTGCGTCCTGGTCGGACCGGTTCGTCGTCCTCGACGACGCCTCCCGTGCGGCGTGCAGGGGCGTGCGTTACGGGGGCGCGCATCGAGCGCGGTGCTGCCGCTGCTGCCACTCCGTCGGGCTGACTCGACGGTGTGCTCGCAACTAACGGCGCCGCAGGGGCGACCACGTCCGGGAGGTCTGAGGGCGCCGTGGTTGCTGGCGTCGCCGGCTGGCCGGCCACTGGGTCGGTCAGGGCCCGGTACACCTAGCGGTCAACACAGTCGGCATGTGGCCCGAACCTGCGGCCCGATTGTCCGAACTTGGCCAGCTGCTGCGGCCCGGAGGCCCGATCGCTCTCGTATCGCAGCCGCGATTCCCGGGCGCCACCGCCGCCACCACCGCGGCGGCCGCCGACGAACTGGCCACCCTACTGACCG
>JANLPD010000166.1:0-1650 GCA_031367045.1 Frankiales bacterium
GCGCCGAGGAGTTCGCGGCTGGCACTGGCTGGGAGGTCAAGCCGCAGGGCGCGTGCAAGGGCGACGTGTGCGTCCCCCTTCCGCCCGACACGGGGTTCGACCTCGTGACCACGGCGGAGCGCCTGCGCATGGCGCTCGTGCACGACGAGCAGGCTGGGCTGTGGGCGTTGGGCCCGGAGTCTCTGGGCGAGCGGGCTCTGGTGACGGCGACGGCGCCCGGGCTGGTCCTCGACGACCTCGATGGGAACGCGTTCCGGCTCAGCTCGCTGCGTGGGCAGAAGGTGCTTCTCGTCGCCTGGGCGCCCTATTGAGGCTGCGCCTTCGACCTGCCCGGGTGGCAGGTGTTGCGCAGCGAGCTGCACCCGCATGGTCTCGAGGTCGTCACTGTCTCGCTTGAGTTGAGCGGGGCGGAGGCGTCCCGGCCGTACATCGAGGCGGCCCGCGCGGAGCATCCCGCGCTGCTGGACCCGACTCACCGCATGGACGCGCTCTTCGGCGTGACCAACGTCCCGAGTGTCGTGTGGATCGACGAGCAGGGCGAGATTGTGCGCCCGCCTGAGCCCGGGTGGCCCGGCGCCCGGCCACCGCTGCCGGCCGAGATCGGCACCTGGGCAGCCCAACTCGGCCGCGCGAAGAGTGCACCGCCGCCGCCCACCGGCCGCGTCGACCAGGACAGCGTCCTGACGTCGGGTCAGGACCGGCTGGCCTACGCCGATGCGCTGCGGGACTGGGTGCGCAAGGGTGCCGACAGCCGATACGTGCTGAAACCGGACGAGGTCGTAGCCCGGTCGCACCCGCGGCCGCTTGCCACGTCGCAGGCGGCCGCCCACTTCGAGCTAGCGAACCAGCTGTGGCGAGCGGGCCGCCGCGACCTCGCCATCGCCCACTTCAACGAGTGCCACCGGCTGCAGCCGGAGAACTGGACCTACAAGCGGCAGGCGTGGTCGCTGGTGGGCAACGAGCGCGCAGGAGGCGACTACGGCCGGTGGGTGCAAGGGCCCGTCCGTGGGGAGGAGGACGCGTGGCCGTTCGCCTCGGACTTCGCCTCCGATGTGGCGCTCCTTGGCGAGGGTGAGTACTACCCGAAGACGATGTAGGGGAGTCAGGGATTGCGCTCGACGCCCTGGGCAGTCCGCGCGTACGAGACCCCGCGCCACCGCTCCCACCCGAGGAGCTCGTAGGAGGGCTTCGCCTGTCCCGTCGAGAGCAGCCCGACGGGCCACCGGCCAGCCATCCGCGCTTGGAGCCGCTGCATCACGCGCCGGCCGTGGGCCAGCGAGTCAAAGCCGTCGGCGTTGAAGTTGTGGAGCACGTCCCGGACCCGGTTCGGGCTCGTGAACGTGACCTTCGCGATCTTGACCGCGTCCATGCCCTGGGCGGACAGCAGCACCATCTGCGCCCGCCGCCAGGTCACGAGCGATCCACTGCTTCGACGCACGATTCGCAGCAGCTTGTTGCCCCCGGTCGTTGGTGATGGTCCGGACCTGCACACGCTGCACCATTTCGCGTCTCCTGGGGAAGTCAGGATCAGAGGAGAACCAGCATTAAACGATCAACCGCGGCGGACCCTGCCCGGCGTGTCGCCCCACAAGGCCAAAGTCGCCAGCAGCGGCACCGGCCCGGCGTCGCGACTGGTGCGCAGGCTTGTAC
>JANLPD010000249.1:0-12306 GCA_031367045.1 Frankiales bacterium
AGCTCCTCGCCGATGATGGCGAAGACGAAGTCGGTGTGGGCGTTGGGCAGCCCACCGATCCACTTCTCCCGGCTGGCACCGAGCCCGAGGCCGAACCAACCGCCGGACGACAACGCGTAGAGACCCTGGACCGCCTGGTAACCCGTGCCCCTTGCATCGTCGAACGGATGCAGGAACGACGTCAGCCGCTGCAGGCGATAGGGCTCGGTGACAGCCAGGATTGTGCCGAGCGAGACGATCACGGCGACGAAGCCGGCGAAGAAGCGGGCCGGCGTGCCGACGACCCACAGCAGCGCGGACGTGATCGAGATGACGACGATCGCCGTGCCCATGTCGGGCTCGAGCATCACGAGCAGGATGATGCCGCCGGCCACGGGGACGAGCGGGACGAACAGGTGCTTCCAATCCCCCAGCAGCTTGCGCTTGCGCACGAGCAGGTCGGCGGCCCACAGGAGCAATCCCAGCTTGGCAAACTCGCTGGGCTGCAGGTTGAACAGGTTGCCTGGCAGCGGGATCCAGCGGGTCGCACCGTCGACGCGGCGGCCTACCCCTGGCACGAGGACCAGCACCAGCAAGGCGAACGAGCCGATCAGCAATGGGTAGCCGGCCCAGCGCCAGACGCGGATCGGCACGCGCGACACCGCGAACATGCAGGGCACGCCGATGGCCAGAAAGATCCCCTGCTTGACGGCGATCGCATAGGAGGAGCCGTAGGTCGCGTAGGACCGCACGCTCGAGGCGCTGAAGACCATGACCAGCCCGAGCACCAGCAGCAGGCAGGTGCTGGCGAGGACGAGGTGGTAGGAGGCGAGCGGCCGCTGCAGGGTGGGCGTTCGCGGCGGGAGCTTGGCCGGTCCGGAGGGGGCTGCGGTGGCTCGGGCCGAGCCGACTCGGGGCCGGGCGTCGATGGCCGTCACGCCAGCTCCCCGACGGCCAGCTGGTGAACGGCGGCCGCGAACAGGTCGCCGCGTTGGGCATAGTCACGGAAGCAGTCCATCGACGCTGCGGCCGGGGCGAGCAGCACGACGTCCCCAGGGCGGGCCAGGGAGCGGGCGTGCGCGACCACCTGGGACATGGCCCCAGTGTCGAGGCGGGTGACCTCCTGGACCGGGACCTCCGGGGCGTGTCGGGCCAGCGCGTCGCGAATCTGCGCCCGGTCCGTCCCGAGCAGGACGACCGCCCGCAGCCTCGGCGCCGCCACCCGGACGAGGTCGTCGACGTCCGCGCCTTTGAGCAGTCCACCGGCGACCCACACCACGGACGGGTACGCCGACAGGCTCGCGGCTGCGGCGTGCGGGTTGGTGGCCTTGCTGTCGTCGACCCACACGACCCCGTCCACGGTGCCGACGATGGCGTTGCGATGGCCACCGGCAGCGAAGGTGCGCAGCCCTTGCTGGACCTGCGCCGCCTCGGCGCCGAAGGACCGGGCGAGCCCTGCTGCGGCGAGGGCATTGGCAACGTTGTGGGCGCCGGGGGCCGTGACGTCGGCGAGGCTACCCAGCTCGGTGGCCTCGCCCGGCACATCCGGCGGGGCGGAGAAGGCACGGTCCACTAGCAGGTCCTCGACAACGCCGATCTCGCCGCGGGCGGGCGCCTGCAGCGTGAACGACACCCTGCGTCCCGTGCAGCGCGACAGCATCGTGCGGACGACCTCGTCGTCCCGGTTGCCGATCGAGGTCTCCCCCGCCCAGGCCTTGGCCTTGTCCGTCGCGTAGGCCTGGAAGGAGCCATGCCAGTCCAGGTGGTCCGCGGCGACATTGAGGATCGCGGCGGTGTGCGGCCGGACCGAGGAGGACCAGTGCAGCTGAAAGCTTGACAGCTCGACAGCCAGGACGTCGTAGGCCGGTGCAGCCAGAACCGCTTCGAGCAGCGGGAACCCGACGTTGCCCGCGGCGACGCTGCGGTGGCCGGCGGCGCGCAGGATCGACTCGAGCATGCCGACGGTCGTCGTCTTGCCGTTGGTGCCGGTTACCACCAGCCAGGGGGCCGCTGGGCCAGGACCCGCGCGGCCGCGAAGTCGCCAAGCCAGCTCCACCTCTCCGATGACCTCGATGCCGGCGGCGCCCGCGGCGACGAGCAGCGGGCTGTCGGGACGCCAACCGGGCGAGGTGACGACCTGAGTCGTCCCCTCCGGCGGCACGTCCGCGTCGACGACGCAGAAACCCTGCTCCCGCAAGGATTCACCGCGTTGCGCGCTGCTGTCGACGACAGTGACCTTCGCGCCGAGGTCGCGCAGCACCCGGGCCGCGGCGGTGCCCGACACCCCGGCGCCGGCCACCACGACAGGGCGGCCGTCGTAGTCGCCGCTCATCCCAGCGGACCTCTGGAGAGGTACTCGGCGTAGAAGACGCCGAGTCCGAACGCGACGGCGAGCCCGGCGATGATCCAGAACCGGACGATGACGGTGTTCTCCACCCAGCCCGCAAGCTCGAAGTGGTGGTGGATAGGAGCCATGTTGAAGACCCGCCTGCGGGTCAACTTGAAGAAGCCGATCTGGATGATCACTGAGAGGGTCTCGACGACGAACAGTCCCCCGAGGACGACGAGCAGGAGCTCGGTCCTGGTGACGATCGCGATGCCGGCGAGGGTACCGCCGAGCGCCAGCGAGCCGGTGTCCCCCATGAAGATCTTGGCCGGGGAGGCGTTCCACCACAAGAAGCCGAAGCAGGCCCCCATCGCCGCCGCCGCCACCAGCGCGACGTCGAGCGGGTCCCGCACCTGGTAGCACGCGCTGTTGCCGGACGGACAGCCATTGCCGAACTGCCAGAAGGCGATGACGACATAGGCCGCGAACACCATCACCGAGGATCCTGATGCGAGCCCATCGAGGCCGTCCGTCAGATTCACGGCATTGGAGGTCGCCGCCACCATCAGGTAGGCGAAGAACAAAAAGCCCACGGTCCCGAGGCCGATCGCGGCGTAGTCGCGCACGAAGGACAGGTGGGTCGATGCCGGGGTGAGCCCCTCGCTGTTGCGGAACTGGAGCGCGCCGATCGCAAAGCCGAGCCCAACCACGAGCTGGCCGAAGAACTTCGCGGCAGCCGTCAGCCCGAGCGAGCGCTGCTTGCGGATCTTGATGAAGTCGTCGAGGAAGCCGACAATACCGAGGCCGGTCATGAGGGCTAGGACCAGCAGAGCTGAGGCGGTCGGACCGCGGACCGGCTGGGTGATCGTCGTCAGGTGTGCCACGCCGTAACCGAGCAGGGTCGCCAGGATGATCACGGTCCCGCCCATGGTCGGCGTCCCGCGCTTGACGGCGTGGCTGGACGGCCCGTCCTCGCGGATCTCCTGGCCGTAGCCACGCTTGCGGAACAGCCGCACGGCGACCGGCGTCCCCAGCAGCGAGACGATCAGCGCCGTCATCGCGGCGATGAGGACCGACCTCACACGTCCTCCAGAAGGGCAGCGGCGACGCGTTCGAGTCCCGCAGCACGGGAAGCCTTGACCAGTACGACGTCACCCTGACGTAGCTCGGACCGCAGGAGCGCCACGGCCTCATCGACGTCGGCCACCTGGATGCTCTCGTTGCCCCAGGAACCCTCGAGCACCGCCCCCGCGTGGATGCCCGCGGCTGCCTCGCCGACGACCACCAGCTGGCCGACCTCGAGGCGCCCGATGAACCGGCCCAGGTCCAGGTGGGCCTCGCGGGAAGCGGCCCCCAGCTCGCCCATCGGTCCGAGGACCGCGAAAGTCCGGCGGGTCTTGCCGCGGCTCATGACGGCGAGCGTCTTGAGGGCGGCCCGCATCGAGTCGGGGTTGGCGTTGTAGGCGTCATTCACAACGGTGACACCGTCGGTGCGTTCGATGACCTCCATCCGCCACGGGCTGACCGGTCGGGCCGAGCCCAGCAGCTCGGCCAGCCGCGGGAGCGAGAGGTCCGTGCAGCGCAGGACCGTCGCGGCGACGGCGAGCGCATTGGAGACCTGGTGCGCGCCGTACAGGCCGAGCGCCACGTCGACCGACCCGTGCGGCGTGACCAGCCGGAAGCACGCGCGGCCGTCGCCGTCCAGCACGACATTCTCAGACCGGACGTCCGCCCCCGCCGAGGCCCCGAACGTCACGACGCGGGCGGTGGTGCGGTCCCGCATGCCGATCACGAGCGGGTCGTCGGCGTTCAGGACCACCAGGTCCGTCGCCGATTCGACCAGCTCGCCCTTGGCGGTAGCGATCATCTCCACCGAGCCGAACTCGCCGAGGTGCGCGGAGCCGACGTTGAGCACGACAGCGACGTGCGGTCGGGCGATGCCGCAGAGGAAGGCGATGTGACCACAACCCCGGGCGCTGTACTCCAGCACGGCGAAAGAGGTCTGGGCGGTACGACGCAGGCAGGTCAGCGGCAGGCCGAGCTCGTTGTTGAAAGAGCCCGCCGGGGCCAGCGTCGGCGCAAGTTCTGACAGCACGTGGGCCATCAGGTCCTTCGTCGTCGTCTTGCCGCTGGAGCCGGTGATGCCGATCGTCTGCGGCTGCTGGTCCGCGAAGACGTCACGGGCGAGCGACTGCAGGGCCGCCAGCGCGTCGGGGACCACCAGCGTGGGGACGCCCTGGACCAGCCGCTCCCCAAGGACGCCGACGGCCCCGGCAGCGCATGCGTTGACCGCGTGGTCATGGCCGTCGACCCGCTCGCCGCGCAGCGCGACGAACAGGTCGCCAGGCTTGACGAGGCGGCTGTCGACCACGACCTCGCCGGTGACGGTCCCCGGGAGATCGGCTGGCACCGCACCGGTCAAGGTGGCCACCTGGCGCAGCGACCGCGCGATCACGCCTGCACCGCCTTGAGTGCCTGGCGAAGGATCTCGCGGTCGTCGAACGGGGTCACGATGCCCCCCGCCTCCTGGCCGGTCTCGTGACCCTTGCCCGCCACAACGACGGCATCGCCTGGGCGGGCCTGTGCCACCGCAAGGGCGATCGCGGTGGCCCGGTCCGGCTCGACAATCGCACCCGTTGCGCCGGCTGCCATCTCGTCGAGGATCGCCAGCGGGTCCTCATTGCGGGGGTTGTCGCTGGTCAGCACCGCGACATCAGCCCCGGCAACTGCGGCAGCACCCATGAGCGGCCGCTTCGAGGCGTCCCGGTCCCCGCCGCAACCGAGCACGACCAAGACGCGCCCGACGACGAGCCCGCGCACGGCACGCAGCAGGGTCTGCACGGCGTCCGGAGTGTGGGCGTAGTCGACGACGGCAAGGAACGGCTGGCCCTCGTCGATCCGCTCCATCCGCCCAGGAATGCCTGACAGCAGGGAGATTCCTTCGGCCGCAGCTGCCACGTCGACGCCCGAGACAGCCAGCGCGGTCAGCGCGGCTGTCGCGTTGGCGACGTTGAAGGCGCCGGGCAGCCCCACCTGCACCCGCACGTCGACCTGACCGACGAGGCGGAACGAGGAGCCGTCCGGGCGGAGGTCGAGGTTGCGCACCGTCACGTCGGCGTCCTCGCCGTACGTCGTGAGCGGGACCGTGGCCGTCCGCAGCAGACGGCGACCGGCTGGGTCGTCGACGTTGACCACACCGCGACGCGACCGCGCACTGGTGAACAGCGAGGCCTTCGCCGCCTCGTAGTCCGCCATGGTCTGGTGGAAGTCGAGGTGGTCCTGCGAGAGGTTGGTGAACACGGCAGTGTCGAAGACGACGCCGTCGACGCGGCCCAGGGACAGCGCATGGCTGCTGACCTCGACGACCGCAGCGGTGACGCCGCGCTCGCGCATCACCGCGAACAATGCCTGAAGGTCGGTCGCCTCGGGCGTCGTGCGGACGCTCGGCAAGACCTCGTCCGCGATCTGCGTCCGCACCGTGCCGAGCAGCCCGGTCGTGAAGCCGGCGGCGCGCAGCCCCGCCTCGACGAGGAACGCCGTCGTGGTCTTGCCGTTCGTCCCCGTGATCGCGATCGTCAGCAACGAGGCCGCGGGGTCTGCATGGATGCAGGCCGCGACCTCCCCCAGGACGGCGCGCGGGTCTGGGACGACGAGCACGACCAGGTCGTACGCCGAGGCCCGCTCGGCACCCTTGTCGTCGGTGAGCACCGCCGTCGCCCCGGCTGCCACGACAGCGTCGAGGAAGTCCGCGCCATGGACACGTGAACCCGGCAGCGCGGCGTAGAGGTCGCCGGGCTGGACGGCGCGCGAGTCGTGCGTGCAGCCGGTGACGAACACGTCGCCGACGGGGCCGGTGGCGCGGAGGGAAGGAACGCGGGCGAGCAGGTCCTGCACGCGGCACCGCAACGGGGACGCCGGGCGCACGGGCAGTGCGCCGTCCTTGGTCGCGGGCACGCTGCCGAGGCTAACCGGCCTGGTCGGCGACGAGCCGCATCCGGGGCGCCACCGTGCCGGTTGGCGCGATCCGCAGGGCGTTCAAGCCGAAGGACAGGACGTCTTTGAAGACCGGGCCGGCCGTGGCGCCGCCGAAGTAGCTACGCTTGCCGGTGCCTTGCAGCACGACCGCGACGACGAGTCTGGGGGCGTCCGCGGGAGCGAAGCCGACGAACGATGACGTGTAGTTGCCCGGCTGATACCGACCGTCGACGACGCGCTGCGCCGTCCCGGTCTTGCCGGCCACGCGGTAGCCCGGGACGGCTGCCAACGGAGCGGTGCCCTCGGCGGAGACGACGTTCTCGAGCATCTGACCCACCGTCGTCGCAACCTGCTGCGAGATGACGCGGTGCTGCTCCGGCGGCGCGGCCGGGGTGACCTGGCCGTTGCTGTCGGTCGTGGCCCGGATGATGTTCGGGGCGACCCGGACGCCGCCGTTGGCAACCGTGGCGTAGACCGAGGCGACCTGGATCGCGGTGGCTGCAACGCCTTGGCCGATCGGGATCGTAGCGATCGAGGTGCCAGACCAGTTGGCCACGTCCGGCAGGAGCCCGCGGCTCTCACCGGGCAGGCCGAGCCCCGTCTTGGCGCCGAAGCCGAACCGGGCCAGTGCGTCATGCATCCGCTGCTCGCCGAGCCGCTGGGCGACCTGGACGGTCCCGATGTTGCTGGACTTGGCCAGCACACCGGTGAAGGTGAGGTGCTCGAGGCCATGCGCCTCGGCGTCGTGGACCGTGTGGGCACCGACCTGGTAGGTCGAGGGGATCGTGATCACCGAGTCCGGGGTGACGACACCAGCCTCGAGCGCCGCGGCGGCGGTAATGATCTTGTTGACGCTGCCCGGCTCGTAGGCGTCCTGGATCGCCGGGTTGCGCAGGTCCTCAACGCCCGTCTTGCTGCGGTCGTCCGGGTTGAACGTCGGCGCGGTCGCCATCGCCAGGACCTCGCCCGTGCGCGGATCCATGACGACGACGCTGCCGTTGACGGCCGCCGTCTCGGCGACCTTCTGGGACAGCGCCTGCTGGGCGTACCACTGCAGGTCCCGGTCGATGGTGAGCTGCACGTCCTGCCCCGGGACAGCGGGCACGAGCTGCTCGAGACCGGTCGGGATCATGCGGCCCGACCCGTCGAACTGCGCGGTCTGCTGGCCGTCCTTGCCGGCCAGGGTGCTCCCCCACGCCGACTCGACGCCGGCGAGGCCCTGCGTCCCCTCGCGGTCGGTGAAGCCGATGATGTTGGCCGCGAGGTCGCCGCCCGGGTGGATCCGGAGGGACTCGGTACCGACGTCGATGCCGAGCAGGTCCAAGGCTCGCACGGCGTTGCCCACAGCCGGGTCGAGGCCGCGAGCCAGGTAGACGAAGCCTTTGTCCTTGCGCCCGAGCTTGCCCTCGAGGGCAGCGGCCGGCATCTTCAGCACCAGCGCAAGCGCGGCCGCGATCTGAGGCACGGTGCACGGCGCCTTGGGGGTCCTCCTGCAGTCCGCGGCGGCAATCGCCTTGGGGTTGGCCGTGATGGCCCGCGCGTCGACGTTGAGGGCCAGAGCCTGGCCGGTGCGGTCGGTGATCGTCCCGCGGTGGGCGATGAGCGGGACCTTCTGGGTCCGCTGCTCCTGGGCGCTGGCTGCATAGGCGGCCGGCTGAAGGCCCTGGAGCCAGAAGAGGCGGCCCGCGAGGGCGCCAATGACGAGCAGGACGAGGACAAGACCTGCACGCAGCCGGACCCCCGGCTGCCCCAGTGGCGGCTGCGTGCGGCGGGCCGGGCGCCGGGCGTTGCCTGGCGCCGGTCGCGAGGCGTTGCCTGGCGCCGGGCGGCGAACGGACGCAGCGGAAGGGCGACTCTGAGCGGCGCGACCTGGCGGGGTCCTGGTCAGTGGGTGCCTCCCGGACCGGCCGGAGCAGGGCCACGGTGCGGCGACGTCGAGGTGGTCGTGCCCTGGGGTGCTTTGGTAGCAGCGGGACGGGCAGCGAGATCGCCAGCGGGGCCCTTGGTGGCACTGGGTTTTGCCGCCGTCGCGGGCGCCTTGCCGGCGGTGACGGCGGTGGGAATCGGCGTGGTGGCGGCCCTAGGCGTCACGGGGACCGACGGCGCGACCCCAGCGACCGGCTGGCCGAGGATGGCGCCGTCGGACAGCCGGAGGAAGGCCGGCGGGCCGCCCTGCACCAGCCCGAGGGCGCGCGCGCGGCTCGCGAGGCCGGCGGGAGCGCGCAGCCCCTCCACCTGGCGTTGAAGGTCGAGCTCCTGGTTGGCGAGCACCGAGCCCTGGGTCTGTAGGACGTGCAGGCGGAACGCATCCTGGGCGAGCACGGTGTTCAGCAGCAGCAGGCCGAGCAGCCCGACCACGAGCAACGCCACGACAACAGCCACAAAAGGCGTGCGTGGGGCGCTGGATCGGCGTTGGGGCACCAACCGCAGGTAGCCCTGACGTGCGGAGGGTGAGGCCTTGACGGGACCGGCCAGAATCGCGCGGGCTGTTCCCACCCGACTCATCGGCTGAGCGCTCATGCCGCCTGCCGCACACGCTCGGCGGCCCGGAGCCGGACTGACGCGGCCCGTGGGTTGGCCGCTATCTCGGCGGCAGAGGCCTTCTCCGACCCGCGGACGAGCAGGCGAAGCTCGGGTTGCGTCCCCTCCGGCACGAACGGCAGGTCGACCGGCACCTCGGAGGTGGAGCGCGCGACGAGGGCGGCCTTGACGATGCGGTCCTCCAGGGACTGGTAGCAGAGGACGACGACCCGGCCGCCGACAGCGAGCGCGTCAAGGGCGGCCGGCAGAGCCCGGCGCAGTACCGCCAGCTCGTCGTTGACCTCGATGCGCAGGGCCTGGAAGGTGCGCTTGGCGGGATGGCCGCCGGTGCGCCGGGTAGCGGCCGGGATGGAGTCGCGGACCAGCTCGGCCAAGCGGGCCGTGGAGGTGAACGGCGACCGGACGCGCTCCCGGACGATCGCGGCGGCGATCCGCGACGCGAACCGTTCGTCGCCGTACCCCTTGAGCACGCGGGCCAGGTCGCGCGCCTCGTAGCCGTTGACGATGTCGGCTGCGGTGGCCCCACGGGTCTGGTCCATTCGCATGTCCAGCGGCGCGTCCTGTGCGTAGGAGAAGCCGCGCCCGGTCTCATCGAGCTGCAAGGAGCTGACGCCGAGATCGAACAGAACGCCCTGGACGCAGCTGATGCCCAGCCCAGCGAGGACCGCTGGCAGCTCGTCGTAGACGGCGTGGACCAGCGTCATCCGATCGCGGTACGACGAGAGCCGGGCACCGCTGCGCTCCAGGGCCTCCGGGTCGCGGTCCAGACCGACCAGCCGCGAGGGGGTCCCGGCCAGCAGTGCCTCCGCGTGGCCACCCATCCCGAGCGTGCAGTCGACGACGACGTCGTCGGGTCCGCTGAGCGCCGGCGCGAGCAACCCGACGCAGCGCTGCAGGAGTACCGGCAGGTGGGCCGGGGCGCTGGGCGAGAAGGACATGCTCAGGCCAGCAGCTGCAAGGCGGAGCAGATCGCGGTGACGACTCCGGCCACCCCGAGAACGAGTCCGAGCAGGAGGGCGCTCTGGCGTACCTCCACCCCCAGGCCGGAGCCGAGGTCAGTGGTCGGCGACGGGACGAGTGTGTTCCCCCGGGGAGCTGGCTGCGTGGCTTCCATCGTGACCCTCTCGACCTGGCGGGTTTCGGTGCCCCGGCTCGCGGACCAGGGTGGTGCTGGCGTGCTTTCTCGTGCTGGCGTGCTCTTCTCGCGCTGGTGCCGCTTGGCGCCACGGGGCCAGGTCCCCGCCCGCTCCGCCGCCTGGCACCGGGGAAGGTGTGTCAGGGGGAGGAGCGGTCGGAGACCTCGCGCCGGGGATCCGGTGGTACGAGCAGGGCAAACAACTCAGAACAGACCGGGGACGACCTCCTCGGCGAGCTCGGAGAACGCGTCGTCCCGCGCCGCGTCGTAGGTCGACCAGGCGGCGGCGTCCCAGATCTCCATCCGGGTGTTGGCGCCGACGACCACGCAGTCGTGGGTGAGCCCCGCGTAGGTGCGCAGCGCGACCGGGATGGTGATGCGGCCCTGCTTGTCCGGGACCTCCGCAGATGCGGAGCCGAACAGGACGCGGGCGTAGTCGCGGGCGACCTTGGCGGACAGGGGTGCCTGCTGGAGCACCTCTGCCTTCTTGGCGAACTCGGCTTTGGTGAAGACGAACAGGCAGCGGTCCTGGCCTTTGGTGATCACCACGCCGTCCACCAACTCCTCCCGGAACCGCGCCGGCAGAAAGAGCCGGCTCTTCTCATCAAGCCGGGGGGTGTGGGTGCCCAGGAACACGGCCACCCCCTCTGTCTCGCTGGTCGGCTCCCATCGGCTCCGATGTCCCCACCTTACGCCACTTTCCCCCATCGTCAACGACACGCCGAGGGACAAAGGGGTGAATCAACGGCGCAGCGGGGTTTTCTCACGGCGGACCGCAGGCTCGGCTGGCACCGGCCGCGCGGTGCACTGACCCCGGGTTCACGCTCCTGTGGCTCTGCCATCGCCCCCGCAGGAGTCCCCGTGGTGCTAAGTGGGGCGCTCCGCGCGGATCAGCGACCGGGTGGGGGCGGGTCGACGACCCCGCGCGTCCGGAACCGGCAGCGGGCCGCCAGACGTCGTACTGCTGTGCCAGTAACCACCGATCCGGGCACTGCCGATCCGGGCACTGCAGATCCGCGCCCGACCGATCCATTGCGCTGCCCGTCTGCCACAGCCCCGTCCGGGTGGGAGAGTGAAGGCTCGCGACTCGCCGCAGGAGGAGCCCAGGTGGTACGCCCCAGCACCAGCACGACAGGCGAGGCGGGGCTGGACTCCCTCCAGGAGTCCGCCGGCCGCATTAGGGCCAACATCGAGCAGGTCATCGAGGGCAAGCCCGACGTCGTCCGGTTAGCCCTCGTGGTCCTGCTGGCCGAGGGCCACCTCCTCATCGAGGACGTCCCCGGCGTCGGCAAGACGCTCCTGGCAAAGGCCCTGGCCCGCTCGATCGACTGCTCGGTTCGGCGCATCCAGTTCACGCCTGACCTGCTGCCCTCAGACGTCACCGGCGTGAGCGTCTACAACCAGGAGACCCGCGACTTCGAGTTCAAGCCCGGCGCCATCTTTGCCAACCTGGTCGTCGGTGACGAGATTAACCGTGCCTCTCCGAAGACGCAGTCCGCCCTGCTCGAGGCCATGGAGGAGCGGCAGGTCAGCGTCGACGGGGTCACCTACCTGCTGGAGACGCCGTTCATGGTCGTCGCGACGCAGAACCCGATCGAGATGGAGGGCACCTACCCCCTGCCGGAGGCGCAGCGCGACCGCTTCACGGCCCGCCTGTCGATGGGCTACCCATCGGTCGCTGCCGAGCTCCAGATGGTGGAGACCCACGGCGGCGCGGACCCGCTCAACGACCTGGAGCCGGTCGCCGATGCAGCCGAGATCGGCAAGCTCATCGAGGTCGTGCGCGGCATCCATGTCGCTGAGGAGGTCAAGCGCTACATCATCGACCTCGTCACCGCGACCCGCGAATCCGTCGACCTGCGCCTGGGTGCCTCACCACGGTCGACGCTTCAGCTGGTCCGTGCGGCCCGCGCACAGGCCGCGATCGACGGCCGTGACTTCGTGCTCCCCGACGACGTGCAGCAGCTGGCCGGCCCGGTCCTGGCCCACCGGCTCCTGCCGACGGCCGAGGCTCAGATCTCCCGGCGTACGACGGAGGAGGTCGTCGCTGAGCTCGTGGCCCGGGTGCCGCTCCCTTCCGCCAGGTCCACCGGCACCCGGCGACGATGAGCAGCCTGCGGGCCGCCTTGTCCGGCCTGACCACCCGCGGACGGTGCCTGCTGGCTGCAGGCCTCGCCCTGGTGCTGTGCTCGATCGCCCTCGGGCAGCGCGACCTGATGCGAGCGGCGATCTTCCTGGTCGCCCTGCCGCTTTGCGCCGTCGCCGTCGTCGCCCGGACCCGCTACCGGCTTGCCTGCACGCGCCACCTCGACCCGCCGCGGGTGGAGGCGGGCCGGTCCTCGACGGCGCG
>JANLPD010000257.1:0-1809 GCA_031367045.1 Frankiales bacterium
CACGACGCTCTGTTCGGCTCCGGTGCTGTCGCCAGCGCGCACGTCGCCGAGCAGGACGGCGAGGTGGTCGGGTTCGCCGTCTGGTTCGTCACTTTCTCGACCTGGAAGGGCCGGCCCGGGCTGTGGCTGGAGGATCTGTTCATCCGGCCTTCCGCCCGTGGCACCGGACTCGGGCAAGCCCTGCTCGCGACGCTGGCGCAGGTCTGCGTCGACCGCGGCTACGCCAGGTTCGAGTGGTGGGTTCTGGACTGGAATACGTCGGCGCAGGGCTTCTACGGCTCCGTTGGGGCCCGGCCGGAGGACGAGTGGACCGTCTGGCGCGTCGACGGCGAGGCGCTACAAGCGCTTGGCCACAGGAATGCGTAACCGCACGTCGTGCAGGCGCGCGCAAGATCGCGTCGAGGACGGTTAGACAACACGCCGGCGGACATACCATCGTGGTCCGGCGCGCAGCGCTGGCCTGACCCGCGCGAGCCGCGGGCTGGGGGGCCTGTGCGAGCGGTGTCGCGACACCGTGAGGGGGAGTGGTGGAGCAGACCAGAGCAGTGGCACAGGCAAACGCCCTGTCCGGTGCCGGACGCGATGTGGTGACCCTGCGGCTGCCCGCGGCGGGCGTCTACCTGTCGGTCCTGCGGACCGCGACCGCGAGCCTGGCCTCCCGCCTGGACTTTACGATCGACGACATCGAGGACCTACGCATCGCTGTCGACGAGGCCTGCGCGATGCTGCTGACCAAGGCCGTCCCCGGCGCCGACCTCGAGTGCTCCTTCGAGTTGACCGGCGACGCCATCTCGGTATCGGTCAGCGTGCTCACCCTTGACGGCCGTCAGCCGTCGCGCGACACCTTCGCCTGGACAGTGCTCACCGCTCTCGCCGGGGAGGTCGACAGTGCGGTGGATGCGGACAACCGCGTCAGCCTGCGGCTGTGCAAGCGCCGCGACGGGCTGGACGAGGGGGGACCAGCGTCGTGAACCTGACCATCGACTCTCCTGATCCAACGGTGCACGCCGTCAACCCAGCCGGGGGCGAGCTGCCGC
The DNA here is from genome assembly GCA_031367045.1 of Frankiales bacterium. Classification (GTDB taxonomy): domain Bacteria; phylum Actinomycetota; class Actinomycetes; order Mycobacteriales; family SCTD01; genus JANLPD01. The sequence continues at coordinate 1,038 of JANLPD010000257.1, forward strand.
TGCCTGACACATCCAACGGGGCGACATCCAACGGGGCCGATGCCGCGACAGCCGCCCGCTCGGAGCGCACCGCCGCTGACCGGGCCCGCGCCCGGGCGATGTTCGCTGAGCTGGCCGCGCTTGCCGACAACGATCCGCGCCGCGCCCGCCTTCGCGACGAGCTCGTCGAGACCCACCTGCCACTCGTGGAGTATCTGGCCCGGCGCTTCCGAAACCGGGGCGAGCCGCTAGACGACCTCGTCCAGGTGGCCACCATCGGGCTCATCAAGAGCGTCGACCGCTTCGACCTGGAGAGGGGGGTGGAGTTCTCGACGTACGCCACTCCCACGATCGTCGGCGAGATCAAGCGGTACTTCCGCGACAAGGGCTGGGCCATCCGGGTCCCCCGTCGCCTGCAGGAGCTCAAGCTGGCCCTCACCAAGGCGACGAGCGAGCTTTCGCAGAAAAACGGTCGCTCGCCCACGGTCGCCGAGCTGGCCGCGCATCTCGAGCTGTCGCAGGAGGAGGTGCTCGAGGGCCTGGAGTCCGCGAACGCCTACTCCGCCGTGTCTCTCGACGCCCCGGACGGCGGCGACGACGACTCCCCTGCGGTCGCGGATTCCCTCGGGATGATCGACGACGCGCTGGAGGGCGTGGAGTACCGCGAGTCCCTCAAGCCGCTGTTGGAAAAACTGCCGGCCCGCGAGAAGAGGATCCTGATGCTCCGCTTCTTCGGGGGGATGACGCAGTCCCAGATCGCCGGGGAGCTGGGGATCAGCCAGATGCACGTGTC
>JANLPD010000295.1:0-5241 GCA_031367045.1 Frankiales bacterium
CGCTGCGCGGGTCCTGCTGGGCTCCTAGCGACACTGCCTCGCGACTAATCAGCAGCGCATTGGTCCAGTCGGCAACGACCCGGACCTTGCTGTTGAAGGTCGGCACCCGGCTCATGTGGTAGCTCCGGTGCATGAACCAGGCCGGGAAGCCCTTGAGCTTGATGCCGTAGACCTCGGCCACGCCCTTGCCGAGGCCGAGCGAGGCCACCGACCCGGCGTAGGCGTGCTCGTAGTCCTTGAGCGGCTCCCCGGCGAGGTGACGGACGATGTTGTCGGCGAGCACCTTCGCCTGTCGAACCGCGTGCTGGGCCGAGGGGCCGCAGAGCGCCCCGGGGTCGTCCTTGCTCTTGTCCGGGACCGCTGCGCAGTCGCCGGCGGAGAAGGCGCCCAGGGCGCCCTTGATCGCAAGGTCGGCAGTACAGACCAGTCGGCCCTTGTCGTCCAGGGTCAGGTCGGTCATGGCGAGGACCGGGTTGGGCTTCACCCCGGCGGTCCAGACGACGGTCTCGGCGTCGAAGGCGTCGCCGTCGGACAACACCACGTGGCCCCCCGTCAGCGACTCGACGCGGGTCTGCAGGCGCAGGTCCATGTTGCGCTTGCGCAGGACGTCGGCCGTGTAGACGCCCATGGGGGCGCTGACCTCGGGCAGGATCCGCTGGCTCGCCTCGACGAGCACCCAGTGCATGTCGGCCGGCTTGAGCATCGGGTAGTAGCGCAGCGCGTCGTGTGCCATGTCCTCGAGCTCGGCGAAGGCCTCGATGCCGGCATAGCCGCCGCCGATGACCAGGAACGTCAGCGCCCGCTTGCGGAGCACGAGGTCGTCGGTGCTGGCTGCGACGTCGAGCCGGGCCAGCACGTGGTTGCGCAGGTAGATCGCCTCCCCGACCGTCTTGAAGCCGATCCCCACCTCGGACAGCCCAGGGATGGGCAGGGTGCGGGCGACCGAGCCCGGCGCCATGACGATCACGTCGTAGGGCACCTCGACGCTGCCGCCCTCGATCCGTTCCACCACGGCCGTACGGCGAAAGTGCTCGACCTTCGTGACCCGGCCGTTCAGGACGTCGGCCCTTTTCAGGACCTTGCGGAGCGGGACGACGACGTGCCGCGGCTCGAGGCTGCCGGCCGCCGCCTCGGGAAGAAACGGCTGGTAGGTCATGTAGGACTGCGGGCTCACGACAGTTATCTGCACCTCACCGGCTCTGAGCTGCCGACGGAGGCGGCGCTGCAGACGCAGGGCGGTGTACATGCCGACATAGCCGCCACCGACGACCAGGACGTGCTTGGGGGCTTGGTTCACGTAGGCGATTCTCCCCTGTTCTGCCACGACCCGCCGACAGATCCGCCACACTGTCTGCATGACCGACATCTCGACGTCAGGCGCGCCCGCGCGCGTGACGTGGGGCGAGGTCCTGGCGATCCGCGAGTTCCGCGCGATGGTGCTCTCCGACGGCTTGTCGGTCCTCGGTGACCAGGTCGCCCGCATCGCGGTGGCCCTGCTCGTCTACAGCCGCACCGGCTCAGCCTTCGCGGCGTCCGCGACGTACGCCTGCAGCTTCCTCGTCTGGCTCGTGGGCGGACCGGTGCTGTCGGTCTACGCCGACCGCTACCCCCGTCGGGAGCTGATGATCGCCTGCGACGTCGTTCGCGCTCCGCTCGTCGCGCTGCTCGCGGTGCCGCACCTGCCCCTGGCGGCTATCTTCGTTGTGCTGGCGCTCGTCGGAGTCCTGTCGCCCCCCTTCGAGAGCGCCCGGAGCGCGCTGTTGCCCGACATCCTGGCAGGGGACCGCTACCTGGTCGGCAACGCCATCACCAACACGGTGGCCCAGACGGGACAGGTGCTGGGCTTCCTGCTCGGCGGGGTCCTCGTCGCCACGATCAGCACGTCCGGGGCACTTGTTATGGACGCGCTCACGTTCGCCGTCTCGGCGTGGGTGCTGATCACGATGGTCTCTTCGCGACCAGCTCCGGTCGACCCGCAGGGCGAGTCACGCGGTGTCCTGAGCGACACCCGGGAGGGTTTTTCCTACGTCACCCGCGAGCCACACCTGCGGGCGCTGCTCTGCATGGCCCTGCTGAGCGCGGCCTGTCTCATCGTTCCCGAGGGCCTCGCCGTCGCCGTGACGGCCGAGCTGGACGGTGGGCCGCTCGCTGTCGGCGTCCTGACCGCTGCGGTCCCGCTTGGGTTCGTCCTGGGGAGCGCCGCCGTGCTCCGCGTCCAGGTCGAGCGGCGCCTGCGCCTGCTGCCGCTGCTGCTGGTCATCGGCAGCGCGCCGCTGATCGCCACCCCCTTCATCCACGGCTTGTCGATGACGACGCTCCTATGGATCGCCGCCGGGCTCGGCAGCGCCCTGCAGCTGATCGCCAACGCGGCCTTCGTGCAGGCCGTCCCTTCCCACCTGCGGGGGAGGGCGTTCGGGCTGGCCGGCACGTCGATCATGGCTGTGCAGGGACTCGCCCTGCTCGTCGCGGGCCTTGCCGCCGAGCACGTCGGTGCCCGGCGGGCCGTGGGCAGCGCCGGCGCCGCCGCCCTGCTGCTCGTGCTGTTTGTCACCAGAATGTCCTACCGCGCCGAGGCTCCCGCTCAAGGAGTCCCGGACTTCGCCCGAAGGCCTCAGGGATGACCATGTCGGGGGTGGATCCCGGGCGTGTGCGCCTCGGCGCCGCGTTCGCCCTCTCGGCTGCCATGGGCCTGACCGGCATCACCCTCGCCCTGATCGCGGCCCCGTCCCCCGTCCACGCGCCGTTCACCTTCCCGGCCGTGCTGCTCGTTCCGCTCTACGTCCTGGCGTTCCGGTACACACTGGACTTCGAGATCCACAAGGAATCGCACGTCTTCGTTCTGACTGCGGTCCCGCTCACCCTCGGCGCGCTCGTCGCGACCCCCGCCTCGCACCTCGTTGCTCGCCTGGCGGGTGCCCTCATCGCCGTCGCCTGGGCGCGCCAGCCACCGGTCAAGGCCGCCTTCAACACCGCCGTCGCCGCCCTCGAGGTCGGAACGGTTGCCACTGCCGTTAGCCTCGTTCCAGCGAGCAGCAAGCCCAGCCCCGCCCTCTGGCTCGCGCTGCTTCTGGGTCTCTTGATCGTCGACGTCATCAGCAACCTCGCGGTTAGTGCCTGCCTCGCCTTCCTCGGACTGCCGGTCACGCGCCGTAGCGTGGTCCAGCCCCTACTGGTGGGAATTCCCGCCACGGTCGTGTTCCTGTGCTTCTCCGTACTCGCGGTGACCGCCGCCTGGATCGAGCCGTTGACGGTGCTACTGGTGCTCGTCCTGTGCGGCGGGCTCACCCTCGCCTACCGCGCGCACCAGCGGTTGACCTCACAGCAGCACACGACCGAGCGGCTGTACGAGTTTGCCCGTGACCTCGGTCCCGTCAACGTGCTGCAGCCGGGCGCCCTGGTCGTGCTGGACCAGGTGCGCGAGCTGCTGCACGCAGAGCGGCTGCTGCTCTCGCTCGCCAGCGAAGCGGGCTGGCGGCACTACGCGGCCGTCGAGGGGCTGCCGCCCGGTCCGGCCCTGATCGACGCCGACCAGTTTGCCACCGTGATGCGGGCCGTCGACGGTGACCGACCGGCCGGCCGGCGAGTCAGCGCGGACCAGATCGTGACTCCCCTGCTGCGCAGTGCCGGGCTCGTGGGGATCCTCGCCGCGACGAGGCGGATGGGCGGCGCCCGCGACTTCGACCTCGGGGACGTCCGGCTGCTCGAGACGCTCGGCAGCGAGCTCGCGACCGCCCTCGAGCGCGGCAGACTGCTCGCCGACCTGGAGCGGGCGGCGACCACGGACCCGCTCACCGGGCTGCCCAACCTGCTCGAGACGACCGACCGGTTGGACGAGCTCATCGCCGCCAGCCCGGAGGGCATCCTGCTGGCAGCGGTGGCAGTCGACTCCTTCCGCGAGGTCAACGACACCCTCGGCCACCAGGTCGGCGATGACCTGCTGCTCGAGGTGACCCGGCGCCTGCGGCTCACCACGGCCGACGCCCTCGTCGGGCGGATCGGCGGTGGCCGGTTCGCTGTCGCGGTGCGCGCTGACCGCCACGGCAGCGGCGCCGAGATGTTCGGCCTCGGGCTGCGCGCCCAGGTCGAGGGCGGCGCGCAGATCGGGGTCGTCGGCACCCACGTGCGGCTGTCCGTCGGCTGTGTCACGGGCCCGGAGCACGGCAGCGACGCGGCGACCCTGATCCGGCGCGCCGAGACCGCGATGTACAGCGCCCGCCACGTCAACGGGGGTCCGGTCCTGTGGGAGCCCGCCTACGAGGTGAAGGGGCAGCGCCGCCTGGCGGTCGTCACGGCACTGCGCGAGGCCTTGTCCAGCGGCGCCATCGGGCTCGCCTACCAGCCCAAGCTCGACCTGGCCAGCGGCAACATCACCGGCGTCGAGGCACTCGCCAGGTGGACCCACCCGGCGCTCGGGGCCATCCGCCCGGACGAGTTCGTCCCGCTGGCCGAGGCCTCCGGCCTGATGGGCCCGCTCACCACGACGGTCCTGCGCCAGGCCCTGACCGCGTGCAAGGGCTGGCAGCGCCGCGCCGCCAAGGTGGGCGTCGCCGTCAACGTCAGCGCCGACACCATCCTCGATCCTGCCTTCGTCACCGAGGTGGCCGCGGTCCTCACCGCCGTGGGCGTCTCCCCGGACCTGCTGACCCTGGAGCTGACCGAGGGCGTTGTCGTCAACGACGCTGCGCTGGCGGTCGAGCGGCTCGGCGAGCTGCGCGCACTCGGGGTCAAGATCTCCGTCGACGACTTCGGCACCGGCTACTCGTCCCTGACCTACCTCAAGGGCCTTCCCGTCGACGAGGTGAAGATCGACAAGGGCTTCATCGACGGCCTGAGCGTCGAGCCGGCCGACCAGGCCGTCGTCCGGGCCGTGGTCGACATCGCCCACACGCTCGGCCTGAAGGTGGTGGCCGAAGGCGTCGAGCAGGAGGACCAGCAGGCGGTCCTGCTGCACCTCGGCGTCGACGAGGTGCAGGGCTACCTATTGGCGCGGCCGATGGCCGCCCTCGACATGGCCGTCTGGCTACGCCGGCGTGAGGCCTCCCAGCTCCGCTGACCGGCCCTAGTTCCTGGCCGCAGCGACGCTTATCCGCCTCTTTGCTGCCGGTCCGACCCGCAGGTGACGGGTCAGCGATCGCGTCTCGCATCGTCGGCTCACCGCGCACCCGGCGCCAGCGGAGCGTGAAACTGTCCAAAAAAAAGTTCCAGGGGTTGGGGCTGGGTGTTGCACCACCCAGTCCCAAC
>JANLPD010000299.1:0-3454 GCA_031367045.1 Frankiales bacterium
CAGCACAAAGCCGCGGGCGATCGCCCGGGCCCGGTCCAAAAACGCCAGCGCACCGGCGTGCTCGGCTTCCACCGCGGCCTGCCAGCAGGCCGCCTCCTCCGACGGAGCATCGAACAAAACTGGATCGAACATGTGAGCGATTCTACTCGGTCATGGGTCGCCCGACAAGCCAAAAACCCAGTATCCACAGGGCAATCCGCACGCCATCAGGCCCAAGACTTCGGCCGGCAGCTGCTCCTAGCTGGTCACGTCCTTGGTGGTGAAGCTCGCCCAGGCCGCTCCAAGAAAGACCACGATGTACGCCGCCTGCAGGGCCGTCCCTCGCAGGACATCCCGGCTGTGCACCGGGTCGCGGAACAGGTCGACGAACGCTAGCCAGTATCTCGTCGGCAGGTAGGGCTGGATCGAGGCAGACGCGTCGAGCCCGACCAGGACCCCGGACGTGACGAGCAGCGCGATCGCTCCCAGGGCCGCACCCAGCGGCGAGTCCGTCAGCGTCGACAGGAACAACGCAACGGCGGCGACGCCCAGCATCGACCAGCCGACGTAGAGGACGGCGACGACAATGCGCCACGTTGCGTCGGCGGTCGAGAAGGTCGTCCCCGAGGTCGAGGGAAGTGGATGGCTGCCGAACAGCCGCGTCCCTACGACAAAGGACGTAACCGCCACCGCGACGACCGACAGCATGGTGAAGGCCAGCACCGAGACGAGCTTGGCGACGAGCAACCGGGTGCGTGACACGGGGCGCACCAGCAGGTAGCGCAGGGTCCCCGCCTGCGCCTCCCCCGCCACCGCGTCACCGGCCGCCACGGCTACGGCGACCGGCAAGAACAGCGGCAGCACGATCGCCAGGGCCGCGACAGGAAACAGCGAACCGTTGGACAGAACGGCCGCCAGGAACGCCGGTCCGGTACCTGGCCGCGGCGCGACGCCCGAGACCTTGAGGAAAATTGCCACGACCGTCGGCAGGAGCACGAGCAGCAGAATCGATGCCCAGGTACGCGGCCGGCGGACCAGCAGGCGCAGCTCGACCCCGATCATGCGACACGGTCCGACCCGGTCGACGTGGCCGCGAGCACGGTCTGCTCGAGCGAACGACGCTCCTCGGCGAGGGCCTGCACACGTACCCCCTCGGCGACCAGGGCGGCATTGAGCGCGGCCGGGTCCGAGGACCGCACCGCGACCTCAGCAGGGCCCAGCACATCCACCTGCGATCCCAGCAGCGCCACGACCGCGGCGACGTCGGGCGTGCGCACGAGGACCCGGCCGGTTGCTGCCTGGAAGTCGGCCATGGCGCCCTGGGCGACCATCCGGCCGCGATCCAGGACCCCCACCCGCGTGCAGAGCGCCTCGACCTCGGCGAGCAGGTGGGACGACAAGAACACGGTCGTACCGGCCGCGTTCAACTCCAGCAAAAGCTCGCGCACCTCACGGATCCCCTGCGGGTCGAGGCCGTTCGTCGGCTCATCCAGGACGAGCAGCGGCGGTGTTCGCAACAAGGCTGACGCCAAACCCAGCCGCTGCCTCATCCCGAGGCTGTAGGCCTTGACCGGCCGGCCGTCGACGCCGCCGAGGCCGACCCGCTCCAACGCCTCTCCCACCCGAGCCTTACGGGTACGCCGGGGACCGCCAGCACCCGCGGCGTCGAGCAGGGCGAGGTTGGCGCGGCCGGACAGATGGCCGTAGGCCGCCGGCCCCTCCACCAGCGCACCGACGCGCGGAAGGGCTTCGCGGACCCGTGCGGAGCCGAGCAGCTCGAGCGATCCAGAGGTCGGTAGGACCAGTCCGAGCAGCATGCGCACCGTCGTGGTCTTGCCTGAGCCGTTGGGCCCGAGGAAGCCGTAGCGGTCCCCCTCCCGCACGTCGAGGTCGATGCCGTCGACAGCGGTGATGCGGCCGAACCGCTTGACCAGCGCGGTTGTTCGGATCACGAGCGGTCCACGCGGGGCGGCGGATCGGCGAGCAGCTGGACGAGCGCCGCCCCGAGCACATGTGCAGGCACCGTTCCGACGATCAGGTAGCCGCGGCCGTCCTCGCGCCCACTGCTGCGGCCTACCAGGCCGTTGACCAGCGGTGTGCTGACGGTTGCGCGGTCAGCGACCGTCCCCGTCCGCACGAGCTTGGCGATCACGTCGCGGGCAGTCCGGCGCGGGAGCGGCACGACCGCAAAGCTGCCCAGCCCCTCGCCGTAGGTCGCCACGCCGGTCACGCCGTGGAAGGCCCCCACCTGGTCGCTGCGCCGTACCCCCGCCAAGGAGGCCGGTAGGACGAAGGGAGCGAACCGGTCTGCCTGCGAGGCCAGGTCGGGCGCGTCGGCGGACACGTACTGCGCATCCGCCGGGAGCACGAAACGGGTCACGCCCGGCGCCGGCCTGGTCAGCTCGAGATCGAGCAGCAGCGCGTCGAGGACGACCGACCCGCCGGCTCGCAGCACGGTCTCCAGGACCAGCCCCGATGAGGGCTCGACCCAGAGCTCCACCGACTGCACAGTCGTCGAGGCGGCCCGGGTAGCCACGAGGCGTACGCCGGCCGTGGACCGCCCGGCGACCCGGCGCGCACCGATCCGCGTGGCTGTCACGTCTGCCGACCCGGCCAACCGTCGGCCGAGGACGGGAGCCAGCAGGTCATCGGCCACGGGCAGCCGCACCGGCAGATCGCCGTTGACCCGGGTGGCCCGCCGGTCCGCGGAGACCCAGGTCCACATCCCGAACTGGTCGTGCGTCGTGTCGGTCTCGCCGACCAGCGACAGGGCGTCGACCCGCCAGTCCTGGGCGGTGCGCCACCAGGCCCGGGTGCGCTGGGTGCCACCGACGAGCGCCGGGAGGCTGCCGAGCTGCGAGACGTCCGGCAGGACAAGGGAGCCGCGGCTCTCGCCGTACCCGGACCAGGCGACAGAGCCGGAGCGGCGCACCTTGGCGACCAGCGACGCGGCGTCCTCGCCGTTGCTGTGGGCCGGCAGGGCGCCGGCTAGCGCCGGCAGGGCGAACAACCCGGCCGCGAGCGCGACCACCACCGCCCAGCGCCACGAGAGTCGTCCCACTCCCCGACGCTACGTCGTCCCTTCCGGCTCGCGCGCACCCACCTCGTGACGGGGTGGCGACGGCGACCGGCACGGCCGGTCCCCGGGGGCACTCCGGCCAGCCGACAGGCTCAGTGCAGCTCCAGCAGCGGACCGATCTCCTGCGTGGCGTACCACTGCAGCTCGTGGCCCTCGGCCTGCTCGACGGTGAAGGCTGCGTCGTCGCTGCCGAGGTTGGCGGCCACCACCGCGTCGGCAGCGGCGCGGACATCCGGCTCCGCGGACAGGTCGTCAACGTGGACTGACTGGACCGATGAAAGTGGCACCACCGACGCGACCCGCACAGCGGCGCGGTCGACGTGCGGCGCAGGGGAGACGTCGGATTCGGGCACCTCGGCCACGACGACGACGCGGCGCCGCGGCGCGTCCTGGTCG
>JANLPD010000319.1:0-4297 GCA_031367045.1 Frankiales bacterium
CCGGCAGTCGTGGCAAGAGCAGGTGACCAGGACCCCATGTGAGCTCCACCCGACGTCCGGGGCCAGGTGGATCCTCGCCAACCGGGCGTTTGGTAAACCATGCTAGCGCAGTGCGGGCTGGTGGTTGTTTGCTCCATGTCCGGCTCCCTCGACGGGCGTCGTTCAGACGGACGGACTGCTAGCGCGCCCTGTTCGGCATCGCGCCGGACAGTCATCCCGACGCTTCGTCAGCCAAGGCCGTGCTGCACGCGACAGATCATTGACGTGCAAGACGGCGGGACCTAGGGTTTTGCTTCCCTAACAATCGGTTGCTTGATGGCCGACTGGAGTAATACGCATCCTGGTTCGAGTCCCAGCTGATCGGAGCAAAGGTATGAAGGCAGTCGTCTTCCACGCAGCCGAGGACCTGAGGATCGAAGATGTCCCTGAGCCGGTCCCGCTGCCCGGCCAGGTGAAGCTGAAGAACGCGCACGTCGGCATTTGCGGGACCGACCTCCACATCTACTACGACCCCGACACCTGCGGCTCGGACTTCTCCAAGCCACACCCGATCACGGGAGCACAACCACCACAGATCATCGGACACGAGTTCTCCGGCACGGTCGTCGAGGTCGGCGAGGGCGTGAACGACCTCGTTATCGGCGACCGGGTGGCGGTGTGGCCGGTGTACCACTGCGGCACCTGCCGGGCGTGCGAGCAGGGCCGCCCCGCCGTATGCACCACCGCTGGGTTCCACGGCCTGCAGTCGGACGGCGGCGGGCTTGCGACGTTCACGACCGTGAAAGCCACGCAGTGCGTCGCGCTGCCCGAGTCAGTGGACCTTCGGTTGGGAGCGCTCGTCGAACCCATGGCCGTGGGATGGCGTGCTGTGCGCCGCAGCGGCGCCCCTGCGGGCTCCCGTGCCCTCGTGATCGGTGCCGGACCCATCGGCATCAGCTTGTTCCTTGCGCTCCGGGAGCACGGAATCGAGCAGGTCTTCGTCAGCGAGACGAGTCCCTCTCGTCGGGCGGCGATCCAGGGGATCGGCGTGAGGCACGTGATCGACCCGGTGGCGGCGGACCTCGCGGCGACGGTGCGCGAGCTCACTGACGGCGCCGGTGTCGACTATGTCTTCGACGCCGCCGGCGTCATCCCCGCGCTCGAGCAGGGTCTGTCGCTGCTTGCCCCCGGTGGAACCGCAGTGGTGGTCGGCGTCCACAGCAAGCCCTTCACTCTCCACCCGGTGTCCCTGCTGCTGCGTGAACTCACGATCATGGGGACGTGCGCCTACGACAAACAGGACTTTGCTGACGTCATTGAAGCCATGAGTCGCGGCGTCTATGACACCACCGGATGGGTAGCCGACGTGGCCTTCGATGACGTGGAGGCGACGATGATCGCGCTGCACTCTGGCACCGGTGTGAAGGCACTGGTGACCGTCGGCGACTGAGCTACGCCGCCGTGAGCCTGGAAGGGTCGAGAAGTCGGTCTACTTGCGCAGGGCCGGTCAAGCCGCCCAGCCGCCATCGATGCTGACAACCGATCCGGTCATGAACGCCGCCTGATCGCTGGCGATCCAGGCTGCCAGGTAAGCCACGTCCGCCGGGGAGCCGAAACGACCGAGAGAGGTGAACCCCAAGAGCAGCTCCGCAAAGTCGCCGACCGGAGGAGTGCCCTCGGTGGCGATCGGACCCGGCTCGATGACGTTGGCAGTGATCCGACGCGGACCCAACTCTCGCGACAACGCCTTGGTCAGGCCCACGACACCACCCTTTGTCGCCGTGTAGATCGACGCACCCGGGTAGGGGACCCTGGAACCGACACAGCTACCGATCGTGATGATTCGCCCGCCGTCAGAGATGTGACGGACGGCCTCCTGCGTGGAGTAGACGACGCCAAGGAAGTTGATGTTGAGCATGGCCTCGAGCTGCTCGTCGGTTGTCTCGGTGATCGGTGCGATCCACCCGACTCCAACGTTATTCACCAGAATGTCCAACGATCCCAGTGCTTCGACGGCGTGGATGATCCCCGAGCGGGAGCCCTCTGCGGTCGCGTGGTCGGCTCGGGCCGCGACGGCATAGCCCCCGTTCGCGATGATCTGGTCGACCACCGCGGCGGCGGCATCGGGCGAGTTGAGATACGTGATCGCGACGCGGGCGCCCTGGCTCGCGAGCCGGGTCGCGATCGCAGCGCCGATCCCCCGCGAGCCGCCGGTAACGATGGCGTTCTTCCCCGCAAGCGACACGCTGACGTCTTCAGACACAAGGACCCCTTCCAGGGCAGGCGAGCCAGCTCACAGGACAGTGAGGAGTGCTCTTAATCTACCATCCAACCGGTTGAATCCTAAGACGTGCCGGCACCGACGAGGCGGGGCACGCACGCAGGGAAGCAACCCCTCCGGGACCGTGCTACTCCGGGCGCAGGCAGTAGCTGTGAAGTGTCGATCCGATCGCTCACCACGCTGGCTGCGGGCATATCGTGAGGTGGGTCGCCGCAACCGGCCAGCCGGACCCGCAGCGTGGGGGCGGTGACAACAACTAATGTTCGATTAAGACTATCATTGACCACCAAACGGTCGGTGGATATGATTACGTACTGTCTCGCCGGAGTTCGCCACGTTCGGTGGCTCGACACAGCATGCCTGGAGACCAGATGCACCTCAACGCCGCAGAAGTCGAAAAGTTCCGCGCACGGACACGCCGCTCGAAAGAACTTTGGGAGCGCACCAAGGAGATCATCCCGACTGGCCACAGTGGCGGGATGGGCTATTTCTTGCCACATCCGATCTTGGTCGAGCGCGCCAAGGGCTGCTGGCTCTGGGATGTTGACGGAAACCGCTACCTGGATCTGCGGATCGGCGACTGGGTACTCATCCATGGCCACTGCGATGACGACATCCGGGACGCCGTTCTACGCCAGATGGACAAGTCCGTGCAGATCGGTGGACCTGAGTGGGATCTTGGCTACCGCATGGCGTCCCTGCTGGTGGAGCGGACGCCGTCGATCGACAAGGTCAGGTTCTTCGTCTCTGGAACTGATGCGAACCTGTGTGCCGTTCGGTTGTCCCGCGCCTTCACCGGTCGGACAAAGATCGCCAAAGCCACGGGCAGCTATCACGGAACAGCCGACGCCCTGCTCGTGGGCAGCTCGGTCCTACGGGACCCGGACGAACTAATTCCACTCGGTGTGCCGCAGCACGCCGCGGACGAAGTCGTGGAGGTCCCGTTTAACGACCCGGATGGGGCCGAGGCGATACTCACCCGAGAGGGCCGCGACATCGCAGCCCTGCTCGTCGAGCCTGTGATGACCGCTGCCGGGATGGTCGAAGCCACTCCGGAGTATCTTCACCGACTACGGGACGTCACGTCCAGCATGGGTATTGTCCTGATCTTCGACGAGATAGTGACCTTCCCGGTCGCCTACGGCGGTGGACAGGCTCACTTCGGCGTGACCCCTGACCTGACGACGCTGGGAAAGGCCATCGGAGGCGGGTTGCCGGTGTCGGCGGTCGGTGGACGGGCCGAGATCATGGACCTGCTCGAACCGGACGCGCATGGTGGCAAGGCGCCGATGGGTGTCATGTCGACGTTCGGCGGGAACCAGGTCTCGTTGGCTGCGGGAATCGCATGCCTGGAGAAGCTGACACCCGAAGTGCACAATCGCGTTAACGCCTTGGGGATCAAGACCAGGCTCCGGATCAACGAACTCGCACGTCGCTACGAGATCCCCCTTCACGCCACCGGTCTGGGTCACCTCATCGGGATCCACTGGGCACAGGAGCGCGTCACCGACTACCGCACGCGGTTGATGGACGATCGCGAGAAGATTCTCAACATCAATCTGGCCCTGGACAACGAGGGCTACTACCAGACTTTCACCGGGCTGTTTCTGCTCAGCACCGCGATCGGCGATCAGGAGATCGACGGCTTCTTGCTTGCGTTGGAGCGGTCCCTTCACACCCTCGGCTACGTGTCCTAGGTTGCCAGTGGTCGTTCGGTTTGCGGAACGGTAGCCGGTTGCTACGCCGCGTTGGATCAGCTGTCGGCCGTCAGCAGCAGTGTTGACATAGCCGCTCCAACCGGCGCAGGGGCACCGCACTCGCGATTTCGTGGACCAGCCATCTGGCGCGCGGCTTCTTGGCGTGACCTGTGCTGGCGTGAACCGGCGCGTTCATTTCGAACGAGCGAGCTCTCACGCGAACGTTCTTGGAATCAGTCCGTTCTCGCGGCCTTCCCGTTCGAGGTCGTCGCGAAAGTCCGGATGCGCGTGCGAGATCATCGCTTTGGCCCGTTCCGAGATTGATTTTCCCTTGAGGTTG
>JANLPD010000326.1:0-4108 GCA_031367045.1 Frankiales bacterium
GCGGCCCCAGGTGGTGTCAACCACAACGAGGTCAGCGGAACCATCCAGCGCCCACGGAACGCTGCGGGGATCCTCGGCACGGTTGCGGGACCGTCTTTCAAGACTGCTCATCGTTTGTCCTCCCGGCGAGATGCGTGACGGCGTAACCGTTCCCGCAGCAGCCACCGCAGTCAACCGGAAGACGGCGTCGGGCCAGCTGTTGTCCCCGTACCTACCCGGGTACCCAGCGCAGGAGCAACGTCCAGGACCTCGATCTGGGTGTGCGCCGGGCTGGCACGGCGGCACCGCAGCCTGGGGTGATCTGACCTATAACTGCAGGTCAGGGGTGGAGCCGCCTCGGAGAATCGAACTCCGGACAACCTCATTACGAGTGAGGTGCTCTGCCGACTGAGCTAAGGCGGCGTGGTGCAGGAGGGAGTCTAGGACACGACCGTGGGTGGCTTCTCGTCGTACGCCTTGCGCGGGCCGCATGCGTCGGCCTTGCTGCAGGAGGACCGCTGCCCCGACGCCGAGAGCCGCACCACCACGCGGTCACCGAGCACGTCGTGGCCCACGACGCGCCCCTCGCCGCCCGGGGTGGTGACGGTGTCGCCGACGGGCGGGGCCGTCTCCTTGAACTCCGCGTAGAGCGGGTGCTCGTATTTCAGGCAGCAGAGCAGCTTGCCGCAGGCGCCGGTGATCCGGAGCGGGTTGAGCGGCAGGTCCTGGTCCTTCGCCATCCGGATCGTGACCGGTTCGAAATCCTTCAGGAAGCTCGCGCAGCACAGGTCGCGCCCGCAGCCGCCGATCCCGCCCTGCACGCGCGCCTCGTCGCGCGGCGACAGCTGGCGCAGCTCGATGCGGGTGGACAGCGTGCGGGACAGGTCGCGGACCAGCTCGCGGAAGTCCACCCGGCCCGGGGCCGTGAAGTAGATCGTCACCTGGCCACGACGGTCCAGGACATCGACACCGGACAGCTTCATCGGCAACCCGTGCTCACGTACCAGGCGCTTCATCGCGACCCGCGCCTCGGCCTTGCGGCGCCGGTTGCGCTCGTCGCGCTCGAGGTCCTCGGGACCGGCCATGCCGACCAGGACCGGCAGCCCCTCGGTTGGGTCCGCCACCCACTCGGCCGCCCAGACGCACTCGGCCACCTCCGGGCCCTCGTCGGTCGGCACCAGAACCTTGTCGCCGATGCGCGGGGTCAGGGAGCCGGGGTCGTAGTGGTGCAGCCGTCCGTAGCGCTCGAAGCTCACCGCGCAGACCAGGCTCACGCACAGACCGTACGTCGGGACAAGCGACCGGCTGCTCAGCCGGTCCGCAGGGCCAGAGCCATCGCCTCGACCGCCAGCAGCGGGGCGACGTTGAGGTCGAGCGCCTCGCGGCAGGCCAGGACCGCCTCGATGCGCCGCAGGGTCTCTTCCGGCCGGGTGGCGCGGGCGAGCCCGGCGGCCTGCTCGCCGAGGTCGGGGTGGACGGCGTGGACCTGCGCGCCGAGCTGCTGGGCGAGAACGTCCCGGTAGAAGGCAGCCAGGTCGTTGAGGGCGCGGTCCAGGGCGTCGCGCTTGGTGCGGGTGGCCCGCGACTTCTGCCGCTTCTCCAGCTCCTTGCGCGCCCCTACCCCGGCACGCGACACCGCCCCGGTGACACCCTTGCCAGTCGCCCCCTCGCCGAGGGCCTGGGCGAGCTGCTCGCGCTCGCCGGCGTCGCGATCGGTCGTGAGAAGCGTCGCTTCGTCCTTGGCCGCGACCACCAGGTCGGCCGCGGCGGTCAACGCGGAGGCGACGCCGCCGAGGGAGCGGGGCAGCGACAGGACGTCGCGGCGCTCACGACGGGCCTCCTCGTCGGTGGCCAGCCGGCGGGCCCGGCCGATGTGGCCCTGAGCGGCGTGTGCGGCGAAGGCGGCCATCGCCGGGTCGACCCCGTCCAGCTCGACCAGCACCCGGGCAACTGCCTCGGCAGGTGGGGTCCGCAGGCCGACGAGCCGGCAGCGCGAGCGGATAGTCGGGAGCAGGTCCTCGACAGAGGGCGCGCACAGCAGCAGGACGCCATGGGGCGGTGGTTCCTCGATCGCCTTGAGCAGGGTGTTGGAGGTCCGCTCCTCGAGCCGGTCGGCATCCTCGATCAGGGTGACCTGCCACCGGCCGCGGGTTGGGGCACGCGAGGACCGCCCGATGACCTCGAGGGCTTCCTTCATCAGTAGATGCAGGCCCTCAGGCACGACCACGGCCACATCCGGGTGGTTGCCGGAGACCGACTGGTGGCAGGCCTCGCACTCGCCGCATCCGCCGCGCTCGCACTGCAGGGCCGCCGCGAAGGCCCTGGCCGCGACAGAGCGCCCGGAGCCGGGCGGTCCGGTGAACAGCCAAGCGTGCGTCATCCCGCCGGGGCGGCCGCTCTCCCCGGACACGATGCGGCCGGCATCGTGCGCGGCAGCCTGCAACTGCGCCACCACCGCCTCTTGGCCGACCAGCCGGTCGAAGACACTCATCCGTTCTCCAGGACGTTGGTGGGCGCGCCGAGCATCGGACCGAGCCGCGCCACGACCGCGCCGTGGACGACATCGGCCGGCTGCTCGGCGGGGACGACGAGGTAGCGGTCGGGATTACCGGCCGCCAGGTCGAGGAACCCTTGCCGGACGGCGCGGTGGAACTCCAGCGACTCCTGCTCGATGCGGTCGGGCGTCCCCGTCGCGCGGGCGAGCCCGACGGACGGGTCGACGTCCAGGAGCAGGACGAGGTTGGGACGCAGGTCCTCGGTCGCCCATCGCGACAGCCTCGCGACGTCCTCCGTCGCCAGGGCCCGGCCCACTCCCTGGTAGGCGAGCGAGGAGTCGATATAGCGGTCGCTGATGACGACGGCGCCGCGGGCGAGAGCGGGGCGGACGACGGTGGCCACGTGCTGGGCCCGGTCGGCGGCGTAGAGCAGCGCTTCGGCGCGGGGGTCGAGCGTGGTGGATGGGTCGAGCAGCAGGGCACGGATCTTCGCGCCGACAGGGGTGGCTCCCGGCTCCCGGGTCACCACCACCTCGTGCCCCTGCGCCACGAGCCAGGCCGAGAGCCGCTGCAGCTGAGTGGACTTGCCAGCACCCTCGCCGCCCTCGAGCACGACGAAGAGCCCGATATGGACCGGGGCGCGCACCGGCGCGGCGCCCCGACGGTGCAGGAGCAGCATCAGGTCGCGGCGCAGCGGCACACCTCGCTGGTCGTCCATGGTGCGAAAGCACGCAACGCCGACCCCGATCCCGAGCAGACCGCCGATCAGCATGGTGACCGAGACGCCATTGATCTGGATTGACCCGACGGTGCGCTGACCGATGGCCCCCGCGACGGGGGGTGCGACGGCGAGCACCGCCAGCAGGTCGATCCGCATGAGCGAGTTGACGAGCCCGAACATCCGGCCGCGCTTGTCGTCCTCGACCTGGGTGCCGATCAAGGTCAGCCCGAGGACGTAAGCCAGGCCGGCAAACATCCCCAGCAGCAAGGTCGCGAGGACGACGAGGGCGAGTGAGGGCACCAGGGCCATGAACACGAGCGAGCCACCCGCCCCGACGATGGTCGGCCCGAGCGCACGCCGGCGCGAGACCGCTCCGAGCAACGTCGGACCGACCGCGAC
Organism: Frankiales bacterium; assembly: GCA_031367045.1. GTDB lineage: Bacteria > Actinomycetota > Actinomycetes > Mycobacteriales > SCTD01 > JANLPD01. The sequence goes on from JANLPD010000326.1 coordinate 3,595, forward strand.
ACCGAGCGCGATACCGACGAAGACGGCGCCGAACAGCAGGCCGTACGCCGCGTCACCCCCGGTCAGCACGGTGTCGACGAACAGTCGGCCGTTGCTGATGACCACCCCCGCGGCGGCGAGCGCCCCGAGCATCCCGACGAGCAGGCCACGGACAAGGGGGCTGCTGCGGGCGAAGGCCAGCCCCTCGCGGAAGCTGGCGAACAGGGTCGGGGGCACATCGGCCGAGAGCGGCGAGGCAGCCCGTGACGGGATCTCGCGCAGCCGGGCCACCTGCAGGGCGGCAAACAGGAAGGTACCGGCGTTGACGTACAGCGAAAGGTTGGCTGCGGACTGGCCGGTCACCCGCGACAGCAGGCCGAGGGAGCCGAAGACCAGCGCCGCGACGGGCGCGGTGCCGTACGTCGCGATGAGCGAGAGCTGGTTGGCCGACTCGAGCCGTTCCTTCGCCAGGTGCGGGACCGACGCTTCCTTGGCGGGGATCCAGAACAGGCTCAGGCTCTCGACGAGGAACGAG
>JANLPD010000654.1:0-2399 GCA_031367045.1 Frankiales bacterium
GGTCTCGTCGCGCACGTCCTGCAGGAGCTGGATCCGCGCCGTGCGGGCGGCGCTGTCCCCGCGGCGTACCTGCGCCGACGCGGTGCCAGTGACCCCGCCGAGAAGCAGCAACAGCACGACTGCGAGCACCCGTCTTTGTGGCGAGGGGGCGGCCACGCGGTTACCGCGCTCGGTGGCCAGTCGCTCCTTTCCGGCCCGCCGGGCGGCAGCGTCGGCATACGATCCGTCTAGCGTATTGGTCATCATGTCGACAAGAAGAGACATGGACTCATCGGCTCGCCGAGGACCGGGCAACATCGTCGAAGGCGGTGCCGCAGACGGCGGCACGGAAGGCGTCGGCGAGGTGGTCGCCGGCCGGGAGGTCACCTGCTCATCCTGCCTTACAGCAGGTGCGTCGAGCCGCCCGCACGGCGTCCCCGCTAAAACTTGAAGCGCTGTTCAACCCCCGGCTGGCCGTAGGGTCCGCCCTGTCACTCAGCCTGCTCGACGACGTCGGCCCAGGCCGTGAGCAGGTCGCTCGCGCTTGCAGCGTCGGGCCCCTCCGCCCACAGGTGGGTCAGGGCCTGGCCGGGATCGGGCAGGACGAGGGCCCACCGTCCGTCGGCCTCGACAACGCGGACTCCATCGGTGGTGTCCACCTCCCGGTCGCCCGCCGCCTCTACGACGTGCCGCATCACGGCCCCCTTGCGCGCCCACGGCGTCGGCAGGGATCGGCGTACGACATGCGCCCGGGTGATCCGGGCATCGATCTGGGACAGCGTCAGCTGCGTCCGGGCCACCAGGCCGAGCAGCCGGACGAAGGCCGCGATGCCGTCGATCGCCGGTGAGAACTCAGGCACGACGAAGCCCCCACGCCCGTCGCCCGCGAAGATGACGTCGGTTTCGCGCGCCGACCGCGTCAAATCGTCCGGGGACGTCGAGGTCCAGTGGACCTGGGTGCCGTGATAGCGCGTGACCTGCTCTGCCACTCGGGTCGTCGTCACGGGGAGCGCGATGCGGCCGCCCTGGCGCTCGGCAGCCACCAGGTCCAGGGCGACGAGCAACGCCCGGTCGTCGTGGATCAACTCGCCCGTGTCGTCGACCAGGGCGATCCGCTCACAGGTGTGGTCAAAGCGGACCCCGAAGTCGGCCTTGCTGCTGGAGACCAGCGTCCCCAGCCGCTCGAGGTCTCGGAGGTGCTCAGCTAGTGATTCCGTGCTGTTCTCGCTCAACTTCCCGTTGACAGTGAGGACATCAACCCCCAAACGTCCGAGCACGATGGGCAGGACCAGGCTGGCGGCCCCCCCAGCGGTGTCGAGGACGACCTTGAGCTGAGCCTCGTCGACCCCGGACACGTCGACGGCCCGGAGCAGTTCCTGTGCGTAGGTGTCCAGCGTGCGCACCGGGAAGGACAGCTCGGCTATCTCGCCGGGGAACGCCCGCCGGAACTCCCGTCGACTGACCACACGTTCGAGCTTGCGCTGGGCGACGCGCGACAGGTCGGCGCCCTGCTCGTCGAGAAAGACGATGTCGATCGCCTGCGGGTCGCCGGGCGTCGCGTGCAGCAGCACGCCCCCCAACGAGTCGCTGCGCGCCGTCTCGAAGCGCGTCACCGGAACCGGAGCGACCTCCAGGTCGCGGACGTTGATGGCCGAGGCCGTCAGAGCGGCGATCAGCGCCCGCTTGAAGGCCCGGGCCGCGCGGGACGCATCGCCCGCCGTCGTGACGACGCTGCCCTTTTTCAAGGTGGTGGCAAACGCGGAGGCCAGGGTCACGACGAACTCGGGGGTGATCTCCACGTTGACCAGCCCGCTGACACCGCGGGGACCGAACAGCGCTGAGTCCCCGCGCGACTCCCAGATCACGCTTGTGTGGATGAGGGAGCCGGCTTTGATCGTCTTGTACGGGTAGACCTTGACCCCGCTCGCGAGGTAGGCCTCCTCCTCTACGACGCACTCGTCGCCGACAACGGCACCTTCTTCGATGCGCGCTGCCCGCATGACGTCGCTGTTCTTGCCGATCACACAGCCCCGAAGGTTGGCTTGGGGCCCGATGAAGACGTTGTCGTGCACGACGGCGCGGTCGAGGAAGGCGCCCCCTTTCACCACGACGTTGCTGCCTAGCACCGTGTACTCCCGCAGCTCGGCGCCGGCCTCCACCTTTGCGTAGTCCCCGATGCAGAGCGGGCCCTTCAGGATCGCGTCCGGGTCGACCTCCGCCCCTTCCCCGATCCAGACACCAGGGGCCACCTCAAAGCCGTCGATCTCGACGTCTACTCGACGGTTAAGCACATCCGCCTGAACACGAAGGTAGCTCTCGTGCGTACCGACGTCCTCCCAGTAGCCAGGAGCCACCCAGCCGAAGACCGGCTCGCCCTGCTTCAGCAGCTTGGGAAACACGTCGCCCGACCAGTCGGTGCT
>JANLPD010000369.1:0-3716 GCA_031367045.1 Frankiales bacterium
CAGCAGGTTGCGCAGGACCCGCCCGAGCTCAGGCACGCTGCCGGTGATCGGAACCAGGTCCTCGTCGGCAGCCGCCGTCAGACGCACCCCCTTCGCCATCGCGACGGGGGAGGCTGAGGCGACCGCGTCGCTCACCACATCTGCGAGGGAGACCTCCTGCATGGTGAGCGCAAGGGCGGAGGCGTGGATCCGGGAGAGTTCGAACAGGTCGTCGACCATGACCGCCAGGCGGTCGGCTTCGACCCGGATCCCTGCGTGGTAGCGGTGCACCGTGTCCGCGTCGACGACCACTCCGTCCTCGAGCGCCTCTGCCATCGCCCGGATCCCGGCGAGCGGCGTTCGCAGGTCGTGGCTCACCCACGCCACGAGCTCGCGCCGGCTGGACTCCAGCGCCTGCTCGCGGCCACGCGACTCGCGCCGCCGCGAGCTGGCGCTGGACAGCATCACGTCAAGGGCGCGCAGCTCTGCGGCGAGCGGTCCGGCGGGTCCGGCGTAGGCCTGCTCGCCGAGGTTTTGCGCGGCAACGCCCAGCGCCCGGGTGTCGGCGACGACCGTCCGCCCTACGACCAGGGCGGTGCCGAAGGCGACGGGGCCGGCCACTGCGGTTACCACGAGCAGCACGCGCAGGTCATGGCCGGACAAGAACATCGCCGAAGCACTGCCCAGAGCGCCGGCGACCACGGCTCCGACGGAGACCGCGACGACGACTGCAAGTGAGGCAATGAGGGATTTCGTGCGGACAACGCGGAGCGCCAGGACACCGAGCAGCGCGACCCCAAGGGTGGCGGCGACCGCAAGCCCGGCCACCTGCAGGGCGTCGCCTGCCGGCATCACGGAGCCGGCTCGTAGCGGTAGCCGACGCCGAAGACGGTCACGACGCGCGTCGGGTTGCGTGGGTCGGGCTCGACCTTCTCGCGCAGCCGCCGCACATGGACCGTGACGGTCGAGTGGTCGGCGTACTCCCAGCCCCACACCTGCTTGAGCAACTCCTCGCGGCTGAATGCCTTGCGCGGGTTCTGCAGGAGAAAGACGAGCAGGTCGTACTCGCGCACGGTGAGCCCGAGGGGCACCCCGTCGCGACGGACCTGATGCGCGGCGACATCGACCTGCAGGTCGCCGTCCGTCAGCACCGTGGCCACAGTCGGGATGAGCGGACCGGCCGCGCGCCGTAGGACCGACTGCACGCGCAAGACCAGCTCGCGCGGGGAAAAGGGCTTGGTGACGTAGTCGTCGGCGCCGAGCTCGAGGCCGACGAGCCGGTCCGCTTCCTCTCCGAGCGCGGTGAGCATGACGACGGGCACCGGCGCGACCTCTCGCAGCCGACGGAAGACCTCCAGGCCCTCGAGACCGGGCAACATCAGGTCCAGGACGACGAGATCAGGTGGTGCGTCCAGCGCGGCCTGCAGTGCGACGGCGCCATCGGACTGCACGTCGACCTCGTAGCCGGCGTGGGTGAGGTAGCGCGACACGACCTCGCTCACGGTCGGGTCGTCGTCGATGACGAGCACCCGGGATCCCACGCCCTCCAAGGTATGGCGCCAGGGGGCTCGCGGAGTGGTCTGCGTCGTACTCGTCATGGCAACGTCACTTTCCGTAGGCGGTGAGGGTGCCGCCGGTGTCACCCACGACGAGGGTCCCGTCGCCGGTCAGAGCGGGGTAGCTGGCCACGACCTGACCGCGGTCGGCGTCCCATAGCCGGCGACCGTCGGCGGCAAAGCCGTAAACATGCCCGGCCGCAGTGCCGAAATAGACATTCCCGTCGCGATCGACGACCGGAGCCGTCCACACCCCCGTGCCGTCCGCGGTCCTGCCCGCTGCCTTGGCGATGCCGAGGTCGCGGTGCACGGCCCTGCCAGTGGCAAGGTCGACCTCGTCCAGGAAGCCGAGGTGGTCGCCGAACCACGCACGACCCAAGGCGACGACGGGGGAGGAGTAGCTCCAGTCGCCCTTGTCGAAGCGCCAGCGGACCTTGCCCGCAGGGGTCAGGGCGTACTCGACGTCACCGTTGGTGCCGACGATGACCGTCCCGTCCGGTGCGACAGCTGTCGAGACCTCGATGGTGTCCTTGGTGGTGAACGTCCAGGCCGTCGACGGACGGTCGCCGAGGTCGACCACAGCGGTCACCGTGCGGTCGTGCGCGACGTAAACCCGGCCACCAGGCCCGACCGAGGGGGAGGAGTGCGAACCGCTCCCGGTGTCGGTTTTCCAGGCCACCCGGTGGCTGGTCGCCGTCACCTCGAGAGCCTCCAGGGTGCCGGCCTGGTCGGCAACGTAGACGCGGCTGCCGACGGCAGCCGGGGACAGGACAAAGCCAGCGAGCTGCTCCTTCCAGAGCAGCTTGCCGTCGCGGGAAAGGGCGTGCAGGGCGTTGCCGGGTCCGGGCCAGAGCACGGTGCCGTCGGAAAGGACGGCTGGGCTGGTGGACAGGTCGCTCCCGTAGGGACCGCCACCGTCGTACGACCATCGGTCTTTGCCCGTGACCGGGTCGAGCGCGTGCAGGACGCCCGCGTTGCTCGCGGCGAGGATCGAGGCGTCGATGCCGACTACCGGCCCCGGGACGACCGCACCCTCAAGGGTGCGTGACCAGCGGACGTGCCCGTCCTGCGGTCCGCGGGCCGTTGCCGGTGAGGAACGTGCCGCACTCCCCGAGGCTTGCGGCCAAGCGCTCGCTGGGGTCTCCGCAGCGAGCTGCACGGCGCGGCCCGCTGACGAGGCGCCGCAGCCGACCAGCACCAGGGTCAGTGCGGGGAGCCAACGAAGCTGCCCGAAATGCATGCCACGACGGTAGGCAGCCGATGGACTGCTGGGCGTCCCGGGATCGTGACAGCCCGGTGACAGCTGCCCACCTCCTTCCGGGCGGTCAGAACGCCTTGCGCCGTCGCAGGGCGCGGGGCCGGCCGTCCGGGTCGTAGAGGTGGTGGTAGGCCAGCGTCGCCCATCGGGTTGTCGTCGGCGACAGTGCAGGGTCGACCAGGGGACGTAGCCGGCCCGGGGGTCGGGAGCCGACGCGCCCGGTGTCGTGCCAAGCCTGCAGCGCGGTGGCCGACCGGCGCAGCTCCTTGAACGCGGCGAGCGGGTCGACCAGCCCGGCGTCGTCGCGGCAGTCGAGGTGCTCGCGGGTCAGCAGCAGGCGGAGGTCGCGGGCGTAGGTCCGCGCCCCGTCCCCGAGCCCACCGGGGTCGCACGGCGGCCGCCGGTCGCGGGTGTCATCGAGGACGGCCGCACTGAGCTCCGAGTCGTGCGTCCAGGACCGGCGGTTGAAGTTGTCCGAGCCGATGGTGGCCCAGGTGTCGTCGACGATGCAGATTTTCGCGTGCACGTAAACAGGAGTCCCGTCGGGGTTCTCGACCCCGTACACAGCGACGCGCTCGCCACCGGCAGCCCGCATCGTCGACAGCGCCCGGTCGCGTCCGACCAAATTGGGGGGGAGCGAGAAACGGCCGTCCTGGTCGGGGTGGTGCGGCAGGACGGCGACGACGTGCAGGTCGGGACGCGCCTGCAGCGCTTCGGCGAACGCGCTCGCGACCTCGTTCGACCACAGGTACTGGTCCTCGACGTAGACCAGGGACCTGGCCCGCCGCAGCGCCTTGGTGTAGCCGTGCGCGACGCTCCGCTCGCCGTCCGGCGCGAACGGGTAGCCACCGAGGCGCTTCGGGTAGGTCCGCAGGAGCTGCACGGCGTGCGGCCCGACCGGCGTCGGGTCCGGCAGCTGCGGC